>JANYBE010000254.1 GCA_025360945.1 Rhizobacter sp.
GCCGCATCCTCGGCGTGCCGGTGCACACCGCGCACGACCGTGCCTCGCTCGAGGATCTGCTGGATCTGCTGGCGGGTAAGAAGATGGTGCTGATCGACACCGCCGGCATGGCGCAGCGCGACGCCCGTACCCGCGAACTGCTCGACATGCTCAGCCACCGCTCGATCAAGAAGCTGCTGGTCGTCAACGCCGCCTCACAGGGCGAGACGATCGAGGACGTGATGATCTCGTACCACGCGCCGCTGTGCGCCGGCATCGTGCTGTCGAAGGTGGACGAGGCCGTCAAGCTGGGCCCGGCGCTCGACGCAATGATCCGCCACAAGGTCAAGGTCATCGGCGTGGCCAACGGCCAGCGCGTGCCCGAAGACTGGCACCGCCTGTCGGCCAACGCGCTGGTGCACCGCGCGCTGCGCGCCAGCGCCGGCAGCGCCTACAAGCTCGACGCCAGCGATGTGAGCCTGATCTTCACCGCACCGATGGGTGCGGTCGTGCCGGCCCGTGCACGCGCTTCGGCACTGCACGCCTAACGCCGTGCCTCTCAACCAGTCCCCGACGCGCGAACCCATGTCACGATCCCTGCCGCTCGATCAGGCCGATGGCCTGCGCCGCCTTTTCGCACACGCCCGCGTATGCATCGTGCCGGTCGTCTCCAACCCCAACGTCGCGTTCGGCGGCGTGATGCTGGAGCGCCTGTGCACCGCCTTCGCCGAGCACGGCAAGCACACCTTGGTTATCGATGCCGCCGAGCGTGCCAATGAGCACGCCGAGATGGCGCTGCTCGATCTGGCCGAATGCATCGAGCCGCTGTCGGCTCAGGTGTCGTACATCGCAGCGCGCGGCCTGCCGCTTCGCTTCGTCGATGCCGCCGGTTCGACCAACGCATTCTTGCAGGCCGTGATGCAGGCCGCGCCGCATTGCGACGTGCTGCTCGTACACGCTAGTGCTTCCGACTTGTGCCGGCTGTTCACGCGTTGCCCCGACGCGCAGCGCGTGCGCCCGCTGCTGCTCGCCGACGACCGGCCCGCGAGCGTGACCCATGCCTACGCCGCGATGAAGCTGCTGACGCAACGCGCCGGCCTCGTCGTGCACGATCTGCTGCTCGGCGCCGCGCCGCAATCGCCGCGCTCGGAACGCATTGCGATGCAGATCGCAACCTGTGGCGACGACTTTCTCGGCGCGGTGCTGCGCGACTGGGTCCGCATCGACCCGGCCTGCGATGCGACCGAAGCCCCCACGCCGGAGCTACGCCGCCTGGTGCGTGAGCAGCTGCGTTCGGCCGCGGGCGACGCTCCGACCGTTACGACGACTGGTTTCGCCACGCACACCCCAGTGCACACCCCAGTGCACACAACAGAAAAGGCTTCCACGTGGGCCCTCAACTGAATCGCTCGGAGCAATCCATGTACACCGCCAAAGGCCAGCTGGACCTGAACTCCACGCTCAAGCAGTACAGTGGACTGGTGCGCCGCCTGGCCCACCAGATGATCGCAAAGCTGCCGGCTAACGTCGAGATCGACGACCTGATCCAGGTCGGCATGATCGGCCTGGCCGATGCGCTGAGCCGCTTCGATGCGGCGCAGGGCGTGCAGTTCGAGACCTTCGCGACGCAGCGCATCCGTGGCGCAATGCTCGACGAGCTGCGCGGCAACGACTATCTCTCGCGCGGCACGAGGAAGCACCAGCGCTCGATCGAGTCGGCGGTGGCCAAGCTCGAGCAGAAGTTCGGCCGCGCCCCGCAGGAAAGCGAGATCGCCGAGGCGATGGGCATGTCGCTCACCCAGTACCAGGAAGTGCTGGGCAAGGTGCGCGGCACGCAACTGGTGTATCTCGAGGACATGTCGGGCGACGAAGGCGGCGACGACTACCTCGATCGCCACGTGTCCAACGACGATGCGAACCCGCTGGCGATGCTGCAGGATCACCGCATGCGCGAAGCGCTGGTGGAGGCCATCAAGAACCTGCCTGAGCGCGAACAGTACGTGATGAGCATGTACTACGAGCACGACATGAACCTGAAGGAGATCGCCGCGGTCCTCAAGGTCACTGAAAGCCGTGTCTGCCAG
>JANYBE010000304.1 GCA_025360945.1 Rhizobacter sp.
GCCCAAGAATTTCTATCACATCCAGACCAAGTTCCGCGACGAACGCCGCCCGCGCTTCGGGGTGATGCGTGGGCGCGAGTTCACGATGAAGGATGCCTACTCGTTCGACCGCGATGTCGAGGCCGCAAGCCAGAGCTACGACCAGATGTTCGCGGCCTACACGCGTATCTTCGAACGCATGGGGCTGACCTTTCGTGCCGTCGCGGCCGACAACGGCTCGATCGGCGGCGTGCGCTCGCACGAGTTCCAGGTCATCGCCGACACCGGCGAAGACGCGATCATCTACTGCCCGACCTCCGACTACGCGGCCAACATCGAGATGGCCGAGGCGGTGGCGCCGCGCGCGCCGCGCGCCTCGGCGGCCGCTGCGCTGGTGAAGACACCAACGGCGGGCAAGGCCACCTGCGAAGACGTGGCCGTGCTGCTCGGTGTGCCGCTTGCCCGCACCGTGAAGTCGCTCGTGTTGGCCGCCGACGAGACCAACGACGCCGGCGACGTACTGAAGACCGCTGTGTGGTTGCTGCTGGTGCGCGGCGACCACTCGCTGAACGAGATCAAGGCGAGCAAGGTCGAAGGTCTGACCAAGGGCTTTCGCTTCGCAACCGGTGCAGAGATCGACGCGCACTTCGCCTGCAAGCCCGGATACCTCGGACCGATCGGCCTAAAGCAGCCGGTCAAGGTGATCGCCGACCGCAGTGTCGCTCAGATGAGCGACTTCATATGTGGCGCGAATGAAGCGGACTTGCACTACACCGGCGTGAACTGGGGCCGCGACGTGCCCGAACCCGACGTGGTCGCAGACATCCGCAACGTCGTACCCGGTGACGCGTCGCCTGACGGCAAGGGCGTGCTCGCAATCCAGCGCGGCATCGAGGTCGGCCATGTGTTTTTGCTCGGCTCGTACTACAGCGAGAAAATGAACGCGACCTACCTCGACGAGGCTGGCAAGCCGCAGCTGATGCAGATGGGCTGCTACGGCATTGGCGTCACGCGCATCCTCGGCGCAGCCATCGAGCAGAACTTCGACGACCGCGGCATCGTCTGGCCGGCCGCGATCGCGCCGTTCACGGTCGTGATCTGCCCGATCGGCTACGACCGGTCGGCCGACGTGCGTGCGGCGGCCGACAAGCTTCACGACGAATTGTTGGCCGACGGCGTAGACGTGATACTCGACGATCGCGGCGAACGCCCCGGCGCGATGTTCGCGGACTGGGAACTGGTCGGTGTTCCGCATCGCGTCGTGATCTCGGACCGCGGCCTGAAGGACGGCAAGGTCGAGCACCAGGGCCGCCGCGACGCGCAGGCCAGCGTGATCGCTGCGGCCGACTTGCGGCCTGCGTTGAAGGCCAAGCTGGCTGCATGACACTGCGACGCCGCGCGCTGCTGATCGTCGGCGCTGCAACGCTGGTGCCAACGCGTGAGGTGCAGGCCGGCGCTCAGGCCGAGGAGCCGCTGGCCGATTCGGTCAGGCTCGCGCTCTCGGCAGCGATCAGCGACAGTGCCCCACCGAAGCCCAGTTTCGAGACGATAGACGAAAGACTCGTCTACCTGCGCTGGCTGGGCGAGATGAGCCAGCGGCTGCGCCGGCGCGAGTCCGAGCACCTGCGCCGCGTCGAGTTTCTCCAGACTGCGTGGTACGAAAGCAAGCGCGCCGGCATCGAGCCCTCGTTGCTGCTCGGGCTGGTTCAAGTGGAGAGCGGCTTTCGCAAGTATGCGGTCAGCAGCGCCGGTGCGCGTGGCTACACGCAGGTGATGCCATTCTGGGCGCGCTTGATCGGCGACGGCGACTCAGGGCGGCTATTCAACATGGCACTCAACCTGCGCTTCGGTTGCGTGATCCTGCGCCACTATCTCAATCTGGAGCACGGCGACATGTACATGGCGCTGGGCCGCTACAACGGCAGCCGGGGTCGGCCCGAATACCCGAACTCAGTGTTCGCCTCGCAGCGCCTATGGGTCTACAAACCGAGCGCTGCCTAAGCCTAAGCCCTCACAGCCCGGCCCAGGTCTTGGGTGCGGCGCCGGCGATACCGATCAGACCAAGCACGCGCTCGACTGTGTCGTCGACCATCTCGGCGATTGACTGAGGGCGGTGATAGAACGCCGGCAATGGCGGGAAGATCACGCCGCCCATCTCGGTGACCAGCGTCATGTTGCGCAGGTGCGCGAGATTGAACGGCGTCTCGCGCACCATCAGCACGAGGCGGCGGCGCTCCTTCAGCGTCACGTCGGCGGCGCGCGTCAGCAGATTGTCGGACAGGCCGTGCGCGATGGCCGCGAGCGTGCGCATCGAGCACGGCGCGACGACCATCGCGTCGGTGTGAAACGAGCCGCTGGCGATCGCCGCGCCGATGTCGGCTGGGTTGTAGGCGTGGTCGGCGAGCGCCTCCAGCGCGCCGCGATCGAGGGCAAGTTCGTGGTGGGCGTTGAGCACGCCAGCCGGGCTCAGCACCAGGTGTGTTTCGACCCCAGAGGCTTTCAGCCGCGCCAGCAAGCGCAGCGCGTACACCGCGCCGGTCGCGCCGGTGATGCCGACGACGACGCGCGGGCCCAGGGCAGAACTCAAGCGGTCAGCAGGGGCTGCAGCTCACCCGCCTGGTACATCTCCATCATGATGTCCGAGCCGCCGACGAACTCGCCGTTAACGTAGAGCTGCGGGATCGTCGGCCATTGCGCGTAGTCCTTGATGCCCTGGCGGATGCCGTCGTCTTCGAGCACGTTGACCGTGGTTAGGTCATTCACGCCGCAGGCCTTGAGCACCTGCACGGCGCGGCCCGAGAAACCGCACTGCGGGAACTGGGCGGTGCCCTTCATGAAAAGCACCACGCGGTTGGATTTGACCAGGTCGTCGATGCGTTGCTGAACGTCGCTCATAAGGGTCTCGCTGAGAAAGATGGGGAACACTCGCCGTTATACGGCAAGCGGCGCCGCGCCGTGGCGGCTGCCAGATTGACATTATCGTCGCCGGGTAGACTCGCAGCCGCCATGACATCAATCACTCGAGTCGCCCTGTTCGGCGAATGCATGATCGAGCTACAAGGCGAGGCCTTTGGCGCGATGCGCCAGACCTTCGGCGGTGACACGCTCAACACCGCCGTCTACCTCGCCCGTAGCGGCTCCACGCGCGGCGTGCACGCCAGCTACGCGACCGGTCTCGGCGAGGACGCCTACAGCGACGAGATGCTGCGCCGCTGGCTGCTCGAAGGCGTGGGCACCGAGCTGGTCCGCCGCGTGCCGGGCCGTGTGCCCGGGCTCTACACGATCTCCGTCGACGAGCGCGGCGAGCGTACCTTCACCTACTGGCGCGACAGCAGCGCGGCGCGCGCCTATTTCGATGTGGCCGAGACACCACTGGAGCGGGCCGCCGACGCACTCGACGCGCTCTACTTCAGCGGCATCAGCCTGGCGATCCTCAGCCCAGCTGCGCGGGAGCGCCTGTTCGAGACCGCGCGGCGCGTTAGCGCGCACGGCGGGCGCGTGATTTTCGACAACAACTTCCGGCCGCGCCTGTGGGCCGATGCGTCAACGGCGCAGGCCGCTTACGCGCGGGCACTGGCCTTGTCGGACGTTGCGCTGGTGACGCTAGACGACGAGCGAATGCTGTACGGTGATGCGTCGCTTGACGAGAGCCGCGCGCGCAGCCTGGCGGTGCCTTGTAGCGAGGTCGTCATCAAGCAGGGTGGCGCACCGGTGATCGTGCGGCTCGCAGGTGCCGAACCCATCGAAGTGCATGTGGTGCGCGTCGATCGCGTCGTGGACACGACGGCTGCGGGCGACTCGTTCGCCGGCGCCTACCTGGCCGCGCGCCTCTCAGGCGCAACCGCTGCCGACGCGGCCGCGGCCGGCGCGCGACTGGCGGCGCAGGTGATCCAGCACCGCGGCGCGATCATCGCGGCGGAGTTGATCTCGCACTGATCAGAACGCGTAGGACACGCCGAGCTGCAGTAGCGGCGCGATTCGCATCTCATGCACCGCATCGTCCAGAGTTTGGCTGCGGATCAGCCGGATGCCGCCCGGCGTTTGCGCTACCAGCCCAAGGTCGGCGCTGAAGCTCCAGCCGCTGCGCGCGGCCAGGTTGGTGTAGCCCAGGCCCAAGTAAGGCAGCGTCGCGCTGTCGCCGCTCGTGTCGCTGGTGTAAGGCATCGTGCTCTGGCCGAACAGTCGGCTGCCGATGCTGAAGGCATTGCCCGCCGCCAGGCCCGGTTGCCCGGTGGTGAGCGAGCTGCGCGGGCCGAAGATCAAACCGCTGGTGGCGCGAAAACCGCCGGCGCTGCCGGGGCCAACCAGCGAGCGCCCGAAGTAGTAGTCGCCCATCAGGCTGGCGCTGCCGAGCTTGGTGCTTTCGATGCCCGGTCGCCACACCGGCGCGGCCGTTCCCAACGAAAGCCGGCCCTGCCAACGCGCCCACGGGAGTTGATCGGGGTTCAGCGTCAAGCTCTCGCCATCCAGGGCCATCGCGGGCCCGGCGATGAAGCCGATCACGGCGGCGAGGTTCCATACGGTCTTGCGCATCGCAGGCTCCTTCCAAAACTTAGGTTCAGAGCAACCGTGGCACCAGCCGCAGACGGCTGATACCGCGAATTCATGCTACGCCGTTCGTGAAGCCGCGTGTGGAATCGCGTGTGTAACTAGACCCCCCAAGTGCTCGGAGCGTGGCGTGGTTCACACGCGAGGCTGGTTTATCGGTGTGCGCCGGTGCAGCGCGGCTGACCGGCGAGGTCGCGGCGCGTCCGAACGCCCTCGAAGCCGTGTTCGCGCAACAAGGCCTGCACCGCCTTGGCCTGGTCGTAACCGTGTTCGAGCAGCAGCCATGCGCCGGGTGCTGTGTGAAGCGCGGCGCCCCCGACGATTTCGCGCAGCGCATCCAGCCCGTCGCCACCGGGCGTCAAAGCGAGCGCCGGCTCGTGCTGGAGGGCCGCGAGGTGGGGGTCACCGCCGGCGATGTAGGGTGGGTTGCTCAGGACCAGGTCGAAACGCTGGCTTGCCAGCGCCGCCCACCACGAACCGGGCGCGAAAGTCACGGTCAGCGCGAGCCGCAGCGCATTGGCGCGGGCCACATCGAGCGCGGCGCGGCTGATGTCGGTGGCGAACACCGTCGCTGCGGGGCAGCCATGCTTGACCGCGAGCGCGATCGCGCCGCTGCCGGTGCCGAGATCGACGACCCGAGCGGCTTGCATGTCCGCCAGTAGTTCGAGCGCCCAGTCGACCAGCACTTCGGTGTCCGGTCGCGGCACGAGGACGTTTGTGTCGACGTGCAGCAGCAGGCCGTAGAACTCCTTTTCGCCGAGCAGGTAGGCGAGGGGTTCGCCTATCGCGCGGCGCGTCAACGCGGCCCGAACCGCTTTGGCCCTTAGCTTATCGAGCACGGCGTCGTCATGTGCGAGCACCCAGCTGCGCGCTTGCCCGAGCACGTGGGACAGGATCAGTTGCGCATCGAGCCGATCCACGCCGATCGCGCGGGCCTGGGCGAGTGCTTGTGCCACAGTGAGCATCACGACTCGCCGCTCTCCAGCGCCGCGAGCTGCTCTGCGGCCTGGGCCGCCTGCAGCGCAGCGGTCACGTCGTCGAGGTCGCCGTCGAGAATGGCCTGCAGCTTGTACAGCGTCAGGTTGATGCGGTGGTCGGTGAACCGCCCCTGTGGGAAGTTGTAAGTGCGGATGCGGTCGCTGCGGTCGCCGCTGCCAATCAGTCCCTTGCGCGTGGCGGCTTCTTTGGCGGCACGTTCATTGCGGTCCTTGTCGCGCAGCCGCGCCGTCAGTACGGCAAGCGCCTTGGCCTTGTTGCGGTGCTGCGAGCGGTCGTCCTGGCACTCGGCGACGATGCCGGTCGGTAGATGCGTGATGCGGATCGCGCTGTCGGTCTTGTTGACGTGCTGGCCACCAGCGCCGCTGGCACGGAACGTATCGATGCGCAGTTCGGCCGGGTTAAGCGTGACCTCTTCGGCTTCGTCGGGCTCGGCCAGCACGGCGACCGTGCAGGCGCTGGTGTGGATGCGGCCCTGGGTCTCGGTCACCGGCACGCGCTGTACACGGTGACCGCCGGATTCGAACTTGAGCCGCGCGTAGACATCGTCGCCTTCGACGCGGATCACCACTTCCTTGTAGCCCCCGAGGTCGCTGCTGCTCTCGCTCATCAGCTCGGACTTCCAGCCGCGGCGCTCGCAGTGGCGCAGGTACATGCGCGCGAGGTCGCCGGCGAACAGGGCCGACTCGTCGCCGCCGGTGCCGGCGCGGATCTCGAGGAAGGCATTGCGCTCGTCGTCCGGGTCGCGCGGCAGCAGCGCGGTTTGCAGCTCGGTGTGCAGGCGCTCCACATCGGCGCGCGCCTCATCGATTTCTTGGCGCGCCATCTCGGCCATGTCGGTGTCGGCAAGCATGTCTTGCGCATCGGCAATATCACGCTCACGCTGCTCGAACTTTCGAAACTTCTCGACCAGGCCAGTGATTTCGGCGTGCTCGCGCGTCAGCTCGCGAAAGCGCTTCATGTCACGCGCAATGCCCGGGTCGCCTAGCGTCGCGTCAAGCTCGTTCAGGCGCAGCGCGAGGCGCTCGAATTGCTGGCGGAGGGAGTATTTCATTGCGAGAACCAGGAGCAGATCGGCGAGATGACAGCGGGCGATTCAGCTCGCTGCCGGCGGCGAGGTATCGCCGCTACAGCTGATCGTCGGCCGGCAGCCGTGTGCTCTGGCGCAGGAACAGGCGCGACACCGTCTGCGCGAGCTGCGCGCGGTGTTCGCCGTCGGCCGCGTGTAGCTCGGCGAGCGTACCGTGCAGCATCTTTTGCGTCAGGCCGCGCGACAGCGCCTCAAGCACCGCGTCCACGTTCTCGCCCTTCGCGAGCATCTTGCGCGCACGCGAGATCTCGGTCGCGCGCCAGTCGTCGGCCTGCGTGTGCAAGGCCTGGATCAGCGGCACCGAGCCGCGCTGCGCGAGCCAGTGCACGAAGCTCTGCACACCGGTCTCGATGATCGCCTCGGCCTGCTCGACGGCGGCCTGGCGCTTCTCGCTGCCGGCCTGCACAAGGCCGGCGAGGTCGTCGACCGTGTAGAGATAAACGTCGGACAGGCGGGCGACCTCGGGCTCGATGTCACGCGGCACCGCCAAATCGACCATGAACATCGGCCGCTTGCGACGCAGCTTCAGCGCTCGTTCGACCGCACCCAGCCCGATGATCGGTAGCGAACTCGCGGTGCACGAGATCACGATGTCGAACTCGGCCAGCCGCGCGGGCAGATCGGCAAGACGCAACGTCTCGGCACCGAAGCGGCCGGCAAGCCGCTCGCCACGCTCCAGCGTGCGATTCGCCACTGCCATCGCCCGAGGCGTGCGAGCGGCGAAGTGGGTCGCGACCAGCTCAACCATCTCGCCGGCGCCGACGAACAGCACCTTGGTCTGGCGCAGATCCTCGAACAGCTGCGAGGCCAGCCGCACCGCTGCTGCGGCCATGCTGATCGAATGCGCGCCGATCTCGGTCGCGCTGCGCACTTCCTTGGCGACCGCGAATGAGCGCTGGAACATCTGGTGCAGCGTGCCACCCAGGGTGCCGGCGGTTTCGGCCTCGCGCACCGCCTGCTTTAGCTGTCCGAGGATCTGTGGTTCGCCGAGCACCATCGAATCGAGGCCGCTGGCGACCCGAAACGCGTGCCGCGCGGCGGCGCCGCCCTCCAGTACATAAGCGTGTTCGCGCAGGGTGTGGCTGGCGACGCCGCCGATCCCCGCGAGCCACTCGACAGCCGGATTGACGAGGCCGGCGCTAGCGCCGACGTAGAGTTCGGTGCGGTTGCAGGTCGAGACGATGGCGACTTCGCTGACGCGGGCCAGCCGCTCGCGGAACGCATGCAGCGTGGGTGCCAATTGCTCCGGCGTGAACGCGAAACGGCCGCGCAAGTCGAGAGGCGCGGTCGTGTGGTTCAGGCCGAGGGCGAAGACGCTCATATTTCAAATTATAAAATCTGTCGACGCGTCGCGTTGTTTCGTTGTGTCAAACCCCGAAAGGTCACTCCCCTGGGCCCGATCGATGCCTTCTGGCACCTGCTGAATTTCTTCGGGCCCGCGATCGGCCTGAGCCTGATCGCGCCGGCACTGGCCAAGCTGCTGTGGCGCCATGCCCTGAAGAACGTGGGCTGGTGGCGGCTCGGTGTTCGCGTCTTCGTGGTCTGCGCCGTGGTGAGCATCGCTGGCCTCGTGGTATTCGGCCACGACGGCAAGATGGCGACCTACGCCGCGACGGTGGTGGGCTGCGCGCTCACGCTGTGGTGGTTCGGATTCGTGTCCAGATCGCGCTGAAGCACCTCGCCGCGCAGCGAATGCGTGTTCACCGCACTGATGCGCACATCGATCATCTGCCCGATCAGCCGTGAGGCGCCGCGGAAGTTGACCATTCGGTTGCACTCGGTGCGGCCGGTCAATTCGTTCGCGTCCTTGCGCGACGGTCCCTCGACCAGCACCCGCTGTTCGGTGCCCAGGCGCGAATCGCTGATCGCCTTCGCGCTTTCGGTGATCGCCTTTTGCAGGACATGCAGGCGCTTGAGCTTCTCGGTCTGCGGCGTGTCGTCGGCCAGAGCCGCAGCCGGTGTGCCGGGGCGCGGGCTGAAGACGAAGCTGAAGCTGTCGTCGAAGCCCACGTCGTTGATCAGCTTCATCATCGCGGCGAAGTCGGCCTCGGTCTCGCCGGGGAAGCCGACGATGAAGTCGCTCGACATCGAAATGCCGGGCCGCACGGCGCGCAGCTTGCGCACCGTGCTCTTGTATTCCATCGCGGTGTATCCACGCTTCATCGCCATCAAAATGCGGTCGCTGCCGTGCTGCACCGGCAGGTGCAGGTGGTTCACGAGCTGCGGTACGCGGGCGTAGACGTCGACCAGGCGCTGCGTGAACTCGTTCGGATGGCTGGTCGTGTAGCGGATGCGTGCGATGCCGGGAATCGCGGCCACCGCTTCGATCAGCAACGCGAAGTCGGCGATGTCGGCTGTGCGGCCCATCGCGCCGCGGTAGGCGTTGACGTTCTGGCCCAGCAGCGTCACCTCCTTCACGCCTTGCGCGGCGAGACCGGCGACTTCCTTGAGGACGTCGTCGAACGGCCGCGAGACCTCTTCGCCGCGCGTGTACGGCACGACGCAATAGCTGCAGTACTTGGAGCAGCCTTCCATGATCGAGACGAAGGCGCTCGCGCCGGCTACGCGCGCCGGCGGCAGGTGGTCGAACTTCTCGATCTCGGGGAAACTGATGTCGACCTGTGGCCGCATCTGCTTGGCGCGCTGGTTCAGCATCTCGGGCAGGCGGTGCAGCGTCTGCGGGCCAAACACCAGATCGACGTACGGCGCACGCGCGATGATGGCAGCGCCTTCCTGGCTCGCGACGCAACCGCCAACGCCGATCAGCACACCCTTGTCCTTCAGGTGTTTGACGCGGCCCAGGTCGCTAAAGACCTTCTCCTGCGCCTTCTCGCGCACCGAGCAGGTGTTGAACAGGATCAGGTCGGCCTCGTCGACGTTCGTCGTCGGCTCATAGCCCTGCGCGGCGTGCAGCACATCGGCCATCTTGTCCGAGTCGTACTCGTTCATCTGGCAGCCAAAGGTCTTGATAAAGACCTTCTTCGCAGGCCCTGTCTTGATGAGACCGCTCTTCATGGCTTGGTCCAGCGGCGCGTGGTCGGGTTGTAGCTCCAGGTCCGCGCTTCCTCGAGCGTCGTCGGCCAGGGCTTGATCGCGGCCTCGTCGGGCGTGAGGATCCATACGTCCTTCACCAGGTTCGAACCGACGTCGACCGTGTAGTGCACCAGCAGCTTGTTGCCGGCGATGGCGGGCGGCATCACCGTCATGTTGTCGGCACCGCGCACGCGCGAACCCGGCGAGAGTCGGGTGACAAGGCCGTTCAGCGACACCACCGGATAGTCGCCGAAGATCATCGCGCCGCGCAGCGTGTTCGGCGGGAAGGTGCGCAGTGTCTGGGCCGAGGCCGGCGCAAGAATGCTGGTCGCGACGACGATCGCGGCCAGGGCACAGCGGTACATGGTGTTCATCCAGTGGCTGTTGAAGTGGAACGAGGACTCGAGTTTACCGTGCGGGGTGTGCCGGGTACGATTGACGACCTGCCTAGACCTCCCGGAGTTCCCCATGTTCGGCATCGCTGACTACCCCTCGTTCGTCGCCGCGATCATCGTGTTCCTGATGATTCCGGGCCCGGGCAATCTCGCGCTAATCACGTCGACCGGCAAGGGCGGTCTGCGCGGCGGCTTTGCCAGCATCTTCGGCCTGATCACCGGCGACCAGGTGCTGATGTGGCTCGCGGTGGCCGGCGTGGCTGCGCTGCTCAGTGCCTACCCACCGGCATTCCACGCGGTGCAGTGGTTGGGTGCCGCGTATCTCGCGTGGCTGGGTCTACGGATGATCCTTGCTAAGGCCGGCGACAGGCCGGTGCTCCAAATCAAGCCGCATCACTACTTCAAGCAGTCGCTGGTCATCACTTTGCTGAACCCGAAGGCCATCGTGTTCTACATGGCTTTTTTTCCACTGTTCGTCGATCCGGCGCGGCATCAAGGGCTGCTGACCTTCGGCGTGATGGCGGCGACGATCGCGGCGCTGACCTTTCTCTACGGCCTGGCAGTCGTGTTGCTGACGCACTTTCTGGCCGAACGGCTGCGCGCCAATCCGAAGATCTCCGGTGGGTTGCAAAAGCTTGCCGGGGTGTTCCTGATCGGCTTCGGCGTCAAGCTCGCGCTGTCGTCACGCTAGCAAAGTCCCGCTGACTTCGCCGAGGCCGATGCGCGCCGCGCCCGAGCGCTCGCAGTGGCCGCGCAGAACGAGGGTGTCGCCGTCCTGCATGAACGTGCGCTCCTCGCCGTTCGGCAGCTTGACGGTGTGCCTGCCGCCGAGCGAGAGTTCGAGCAGCGAGCCGCCTTGCTCGGGTCTCGGACCCGACAACGTGCCTGAGCCGAACAGGTCGCCCGGTTGGAGGTTGCAGCCGTTCACCGTGTGGTGCGTAACGAGTTGTGCGAGCGTCCAGTAGGCGCTCTCGGCCACGTTGGATTTCGACAGCATCACGGCCGCTTCACCAGCCGCGCGCATCTTTGCGGTTTGCAGCCACACGCTGAGCGAAATGTCGAACGCGCCCTCGCTGCGGTTCGTTGCACTGTCCAGATACGGCAGCGGTTGCGGGTCGTCCGCCGGCCGCGTGAACGCGCTGCGGTAGGGCGCGAGTGCCTCTAGCGTCACGACCCACGGCGACACCGTGGTCGCGAAGTTCTTCGCCAAGAATGGCCCGAGCGGCTGGTACTCCCAGGCTTGCAGGTCGCGCGCCGACCAGTCGTTGAGCAGGCACACGCCGAACAGATGCTCCTCGGCGTGCTCGATCGCGATCGGCTCGCCGCGAGCGTTGCCAGGGCCGATCAGGATGCCCAGTTCGAGCTCGTAGTCGACGCGCTGGCTCAGGCCCAGCACCGGCTCGTCGCCAGCGCCCTTGAGCTGACCCATCGGGCGGCGAAAGGTCTGGCCGCTCACGCCGATCGACGAGCCGCGGCCGTGGTAGCCGATCGGCACCCACTTGTAGTTCGGCAGCAGCGGGTTGTCGGGCCGGAACAGCTTGCCGACCGTCGTCGCGTGGTGGATGCCGGTGTAAAAGTCGGTGTAGTCGCCGATCGTGCAGGGCAGAGCCATCTCGGCGAAAGACTGCGCGATCAGGGCGGCCTGCCACGCCGGCTGGTTTGCGCTGCCTGCGGCCAGCCCGGCAGAGATCGCGGCTCGCAATGCGCGGCGCTCCTGCGGACTTGCCGCCATCAGCGCGTTCATGTCATAGCCGTCGATCAAGCCGGTGGCGAGCAGGTCGAGCACCTGGTCACCGATCGCGACGCCGATCCGAAGGGGCTCGCTCGTTCCGGCGCGCCGAAAACGCCCGAACGGCAGGTTCTGGATCGGGAAATCGATGTCCGCTGCGTTGGCCGATGCGACCCAGCTGCGAAGGCTCGGGTCGTGGGTCGCATTGAGATTCGTCATGGCTCTAACCGATCCTTGAGGCCGGCCCAGCAGTCGGCATAGCGGGCATCGAGCTGCGGGCTCCTCGTCGCGAACTCGGTCGGGATGAAGCGGTAGCGGCTCTCGAACATGAAGGCGAGCGTGTTGTCCAGTTTCTGCGGCTTCAACTCCGCAGCGCTGGCGCGTTCGAAGGCCTCTGCGTCGGGCCCGTGCGGCACCATGCAGTTATGCAGGCTCGCGCCGCCCGGCTTGAAGCCTTCGGGCTTTGCGTCGTACTCGCCGAGCACCAGGCCCATGAATTCGCTCATCAAGTTGCGGTGGTACCAGGGCGGCCGAAAGGTGTCTTCCATCACCAGCCAGCGTGGCGGGAAGATCACGAAGTCGCAGTTCGCGGTGCCCGGAGTGTCACTGGGCGACGTGAGCACGGTGAAGATCGACGGGTCGGGATGGTCGAAGCTGATTGAGCCGATCGTCATGAAGTTCGCCGTGTCGTACTTCACGGGTGCGAGATTGCCGTGCCAAGCGACGACGTTGAAGGGCGAGTGCGACATTGGCGCGCGCCACAGGTGGCCGCCGAACTTTTTGACAATCTCGTAGGCGCCGGGCGTATCTTCGAATGCCGCCACGGGCGCCTGGAAGTCGCGCGCATTTGCGAGGCCGTTTGAACCGATCGGCCCGAGTTCGGGCAAGCGGAAGTGCGCGCCGTAGTTCTCGCAGACGTAGCCGCGCGAAGGCCCGTCCGGCAGCTCGACCTTGAACGCGACGCCGCGCGGCAGCAGCGCAATCTCGCCCGGCTTCACATCGAGCGTGCCCATCTCGGTGAGGATGCGCAGACGGCCTTGCTGGGGCACGAGCAGCATCTCGCCGTCGGCATTGACGACAGCGCGACGCTGCATCGATTGGTCCGCAAGATAGACGTGCACGGCCAGGCCGGCTTGCGCCTCGGCGTCGCCGTTCGCGGCGAGGGTGTGCATGCCGTCGACGAAGTCGCAGTTCGGCGTGCCGACCGGGAACGGGTTCCAGCGCATCGGCTCGGGCGCGAGCGGCACGCGCGTGTCGGCGCCGGTGCGCCACAGCGGCTGCGCGTACGCACGGTAGCGCTCGGACACGACCGAAGGCTGGCGGCGGTACAGCCATGTGCGGCGGTTCTCGTGGCGCGGCGCGGTGAAGGCGGTGCCCGAGATCAGCTCGGGATATAGCGCCAGAGGTGCGCGCTGCGGGCTGTTGCGGCCTTGCGGCAGCGCGCCATCGATCGCCTCGGTGGCGTACTCGTTGCCGAAGCCGCTCTGGTAGCGCAGGTAGGGAACGGGAATGCTCATGCGATCGCTCGAGGGGTAGATTCGTTCATCTTGCGCGCGGCGTCCAGCGCCTGCCGCAGCACAGCCTGCGTGCCGATGTGGTTGGCCAGCAGCAGCACGAGACGCGCATTCAACGCGTGGCTCTGCGCGAGCGTCAAATCGCGGTGCGCGTCGATCAGCGCCTCGTAGAAATCGTCCGGTGCGCTAAGGTGAGGTGTCGTGATCAGGTGCATCGGCGGGCTCTCAATGAATGGCCAGCGCGCGCTGCATCGCGTGCTGCACGGCCTCGGCCGACGGCTGGCGCCAGCGTGCACAGACGTGCTGATCTGGGCGCAACAGCACGACCGAACCGGGCAGCAGGTCGTAGCGCTCGGCGACAAGGCCATCGCGGTCGATCAGCCGGCCGGCTCGCGCCGGGTCGCCGCACGCACCGATGAGGATGACCGCGAACGGCACACCGTCCAATGCGGCAGAGCGCAGCGGCGCGTCGCTGCCGAACACCAGTGCGGTGAAGCCTTCGCCCAGCTCGCGCAGCAGCCAGCCGTCGCTTCCGTCGGCTAGCGTCACGGGCGCATCGGCAGCCGCTGCGCCAGGCACCATGCGGCCATCGAATCGGGCGCTGTCGGGTGTGTTCAACTTCGACGCGTGCAGCGTGGCCGGCACCGACAGCCGGCCGCTGTTCACCAGCGTGCGCGCGAACGCGTGCTCGCGAGCGAGGTCGAGCACTGCGTCGCGAAAGACGCTGCTTATCTCGCTCTTGGGCGTGATGAAGTCGGTGGCGCGGGTCGAGTGCAAGATGTTCTCGTCGGCCGCGTACTCGCGCTCGTCGGCGTAGCTGTCGAGCAACGCGTCCGGCGCCGCGCCTTGTAGGACAAGCGCGAGCTTCCAGCCAAGATTGTCGGCGTCCTGCACTCCCGAGTTCGCTCCACGCGCGCCGAACGGCGACACGCCATGTGCCGAGTCGCCGGCGAATAGCACTCGGCCATGGCGAAAGCGCGCCATGCGCTGGCAGGCGAAGGTGTAGACGCTGGCCCATTCGAGCTCGAACGGCGTGTCTTCACCGAGCAGCGCCCGGACGCGTGGGATGATGCTCTCGGGCCGCTTCTCGAGCTCGGGATCGGCGTCCCAGCCGAGCTGGAAGTCGATGCGCCAGATGCCGTCGGGCTGCATGTGCAGCAACACGCTCTGGTTCGGGTGAAAGCTCGGATCGAACCAGAACCAGCGCTCCGCAGGCCGGTCCAGCGTCATCTTCACGTCTGCGATCAGGAAGCGGTCGCGAAACACACGGCCCTCGGCGCGTTGGCCGATCAGCTCGCGCAGCGTCGAACGGCTGCCGTCGCACGCGGCGACATGATCTGCGGCGAGTTCGTAGTGGCCGTCGGGCGTCGCTATCGTCAGCAGCGCATGGTCGGCATGCTGGGCCACGCCGACGACCTTGCTGCTCCAGCGCAGATCGATCAGCGACAGCTGCGCGGCGCGCTGCGCGAGGTAGCCTTCGACGTAGTACTGCTGCAAATTGATGAAGGCCGGGCGCGCGTGGCTACTCTCGGCGAGCAGCTCGAAGCTGTAGATCTGCGCGTCGCGAAAGAACACGCGGCCGGTGTTCCACGACACGCCCTTGGCGACCATGGCCTCGCCGCAACCGAGCCGGTCGAAAATCTCCAGCGTGCGCTTGGCGAAGCAGATCGCGCGCGATCCGGTCGACAGCGTGTTGTCGTCGTCGAGCAGCACGACGGGAATCTTGCGCTGCGCAAGGTCGATCGCGAGCGTCAGGCCGACCGGGCCGGCACCGACGATGACGACTGGATGGCGCGCGACTGTGTCCGCGTCCTGGTCAGGGCTGCGCGCGTACTCAAACGCGAGTCGCTGAAAGTCCACATCAGCCTGCATCGCATCACGCCTCGAGCGCTCTCCACATCTCGATGTCGCGCTTGGCGGTCCAGATGCGCGGGTCCGGGTACTGCGTCACCTCGTCGAAGCAGCGCGTCACGTCGAACGGCATGCAGTGGTCGAAGATGACCCAGTGCCCGTATTTGGGCTTGAGCTTCGCGAAGGTCTCCTTGTAGACCGCGTTCAGATCCTTGCCCGCGGCCACACCGGCCTGCACGCTGGCGCGCACGTCGGTGATGAAGCCGCCCGTGCTGGTCAGTCCCGCTTTCACCTGCGCCTCGCCCACCAGCGCCGGGCCGCGGCCCGGCACGAGCGCGAGCGGCTTCAGCGCGGCGAGGTTCTCCAGCGTCCTTGGCCAGTCGTTGAAGTAGGCGTCTCCGGCATACGGCGTGGCGTCGAACTCCACCAGGTCGCCGCTGAGCAGCGTGCGCTCCTGCGGCAGCCAGACGACGGTGTCGCCCTTGGTGTGGCCGCGGCCGAGCTGCAGCAACTGCACCTCGAGCTTTCCGAGCCACAGCGTCATCTTGCCGGTGAAGGTCATGGTCGGCCAGGTCATGCCGGGCGGCACGGTCTCGACGTTGCTGAACAGGCGCGGGAAGCGGCCGATCTCGCTCGCCTTGTCCTGCTCGCCGCGTTCGACAATCAGGTCGTATGTGTCCTGGCTGGCCAGGATCTGCTGCGGCGCGTAGGCGCTAGCGCCGAGCACGCGCACGGCGTGGTAGTGGGTGAGCACGACGTACCTGACGGGCAAGTCCGTGACCTCGCGGATGCGGCGGATCACGTCGGCCGCCATCGCGGGTGTGGCCTGCGTATCGGCGACGAGCACGCAGTCGTCGCCAATGATGATGCCGGTGTTGGGGTCGCCCTCGGCGGTGTAGGCCCAGGCGTGTTCCGACAGCTGCGTGAACGAGACCTTCTTCTCTTCGAGGTCGGCCTGGCTGGCGAATACTTTCGGTTGACTCATCACGGCCTCTTGAACATTTGCTTAAATAGAAGTAGTTTGCTTAAAACGAATTTTGATCTTAGTTCATTCATTAGTTGATGTCTAATTCGATTTGTGAAAATTGGGTGAAGGCAGGTCGATGACGGTCGAAAACGAACGCGTGCAACGCGGCATCCAGAGCATCGAGGTGGGCGGTCAGGTGCTGCTGGCGCTGGTGCATCACGGCCGGCCGATGGCGCTGAAGGATCTGGCGCGCGAGGCCGGCATGGTGCCGGCAAAGGCGCACCCGTACCTGGTCAGCTTCGCGCGTATTGGGCTGATCGAGCAGGATCGCCTCAGCGGCTTCTACTTTTTGGGCCCGCTCGCGCTGCAGCTCGGGTTGATCAGCCTGCAGCAGGCGAACCCGAGCAGGTCGCCACGCCGCTAATCGCCCAGCTCGCGCAGCGCATAGGCCACACCGTGGCAATCGCCGTCTGGGGCACGCGCGGCGCGACCATCGTGCGGCTCGAGGAGTCGCCGTCGTCGGTGCACGTGAACATGCGCCACGGCACGGTGTTCTCCCTCGCGAACACGGCGTCGGGTCGTCTGTTCGCGGCCTATCTCGATGTGCCGCTCGCCAAGGTGCGGCTGGCCGACGAGCAGGCACAGCAGAGGGCGAGCCGCGTGCAAGGGACCGCGGGCATGCCGACACCCCTGCCGGTGCCGAGCTGGAAGGTGTTCGAGAAGCAACTGATCGAGGTGCGAGCCCATGGCCTGAGCCGCTCGGTCGGTGAGGTGCTGCCGGGTGTCAATGCGATGGCCGCGCCGGTGTTTGACCACACCGGCGCGATCGTGCTGTCGGTGACCGCCATCGGTCCGGCTGCGGTGTTCGACACGCGCTGGGACGGCGCCCTGGCCCGCGCGCTGCGAACCTGTGCCGCGCAGGCGTCGCAACGCCTGGGTTGGACAGCGCGTGCCTGAGCGATCGAGCCGCTCAGACCGGCCGGCTGTCGTGCCAGCGGTAGAAGCGCACTGACGGCGCCAGGAACCACGGAGTGCCGCGATAGAACGGGCGCGTCTGGAACGCTAGCCGTCGAGCGCCGTGCGGCCTTCGTCCAGGCCCAACACCTGCTGTCCGACGCCCATCTCGAAATAGCTCGTGGTGCCCATGCCCGCGCCGCAGTAGCCCATCGCGTAGTGCACGCCGTCGTGCCGTTCCCGCCGCGGCAATGGTCGCTGCGCTGGTACCGGAGTTTTTCGCGTCGGCCGCGTGGATGCAGGCGACCCGTACCTCGCTGAAGGTGGGGCTGCTGACGGCCCTCGTGGCGACGTCGCTCGGCGCGTTGGCGGCCTGCGGGTTGCTGGTCTCGCGCACGCGCCCGGCCGGCGTGCTGGCGGTGCTGCTGCTGACACCCATCGTCGTGCCGGTGATCCTGGTCGGCATCGGTGTGCTCTACGCCTACGTCAAGTTGCAGCTGGTCAACACCTTGCTCGGTCTGGTGCTCGCGCACAGCATGCTCGCGGTGCCGGTCGTGATGATGATCGTCAGCTCGGCGCTGAAGACCTTCGACATGAACCAGGAGCTGGTCGCGCGCAGCCTCGGCGCGTCGGGGCCCGCGGGCCTTTGTACTGGTCCCGCTGGCGCAGATCCGCTTCAGCGTCGCGATCGGCGCGGTGCTGCCTTTTCTCACCTCGTTCGACGAGATCGTCGTGTCGCTGTTCATCTCGGGCGGCGACCACTCGACATTGACGCGCAACATGTTCGATGCACTGCGCAACCAGGTCGACCCGACCATCGCCGCGATCTCCACGATCATCGTGGTGATCACGTCGCTGCTGCTGTTGGCGACGCAGTACCTGTTCGCTGGCAAGCGTCGATAGGCGCGGTCATCAGCCGCATCACATGGGCAGCGCCACTATCTCGACGGCCGCTGAAGCAGCGCAAGCGCGCCACGAAGGTGCATGATTGCGATCATGTCCTTGGATGTTTCAACGCTATTCCATCTTCTGCCTATCGGGGCTTACCGGAGCACTCCCGACGGTAAGCAACTGCGGGCGAACGCCGCGCTCGTGCGGCTCAATGGCTACGAGACCGAAGCCGAGATGATCGCCGCCGTCGGTGACATTGGCAGGACGTGGTATGTCGATCCGGGACAACGCGCAAGATTCAAGTCACTGCTTGAAAGAGACGGCACGGTTGCCAACTTCGTCTCGGAGGTCTATCGGTACAAGACGCGCGAACGAATCTGGGTGCGCGAGCACGCCCACGTCGTTCGCGACCAGCAGGGGCGTTCACTGTACTTCGAAGGCACTGTCGAGGACATCACCGCCCAGCGCCTGGCCGGGGTCGCGCTGGAAGAGAGCGAGCGTCGGTACCGAGCACTTATCGAACGCTCGCAGACCCTCACGGTCGTTTGCGACGAGCAAGGGCAGGTGAGCTATGTCAGCCCGGCGTCTCGTTTGCTTCTGGGCAAGGAGCCCGCAAAGCTGTGCGGCAGCAACGTCTTTGACTGGATCCATGTGGATGACCGGGAGGCCGCGCGCGCGGAGCACGCCGCCGTCGTCCAGTCGCGCAATCCCGGGCTGGATTCAACGCTCCGCTTTGTCCATCGTGACGGAAGTCTGCGGTACTTCGAGTCAGCCGGATACAACTGCCTGGCCGACACGGCCGTGGCAGGCATCGTCGTCAATTTTCGCGATGTCACCGAGCGGCGTGCGGCCCAGTTGGCGCTGCAGACGGCCACAGAGCGCGCCGCGCTGATCGCTCGACATGCCGGCATCGGCACCTGGGAGTCTGACGGTGACGGTGTGCCGGCGTCGTGGGACGAACAGATGTATCGATTGCGCGGCCTGGGACCCCAAGACATGCCGCGGAGTCGTGCCGAGCGGCTGGAGATCGTGCACCCCGATGACCGCGAGCGGGTAACCGACGCTCATGCCAAGCTTGACGCCATCGGATTGCCTTCGGCGTATGAATTTCGCGTTCGCTTTCCCGACGGAAGCTACCGATGGCTCGCCTCACGTTCCACGTTGCTTCGCGATGTGGACGGTAGACCGCTGCGGCGCGTTGGAGTCAACTGGGATGTGACCGAGAGCAAGAACGCCGAGATCGCCCGACAGCAGGTCCTGCTCGCCGAGCGCGAGAGCCGGACCAAATCACAGTTTCTGTCTCGCATGAGCCATGAATTGCGCACGCCGCTCAATGCGGTGCTCGGCTTCACGCAGCTGCTGCAGCTGGAGGCGCAAAAGGCCCCCGGAACCGGTCAACTCACAAGACTCGGGTATGTGCGAACGGCCGCCGAGCACCTGTTGACGCTGATCAACGAGATGCTTGATTTGTCGAGTATCGAAGCCGACTCGATGAGTCTGGATCTGCAACCAGTGCGGCTTGATGCGGCCGTCGGTCAGGCGCTCACGCTGGTCTCTGAGATGGCCGCTGGCAAGGGCGTCGCATTGCGAGTGGGCCGTCTCGACGGTGCCGCGTGTGCTGATCCGAACAGGTTGCGCCAGGTCCTGCTGAACCTTCTGAGCAACGCCGTCAAATACAACCACCCGGGTGGCCAGGTGTGGGTCGAATCGACGCTCGTGGGCGATCACGCGCACCTGCTCGTGCGAGACACCGGTCGCGGCTTGGCACCCGATCAACTCGCTCATCTGTTCGAACCGTTCAATCGGCTCGGAGTCGATCGCGAGGGAATCCAGGGTTCGGGAATCGGCCTCACGATCGTGAAGGCACTTGTCGAACGCATGGGCGGCAGTGTCGACGTGATGAGCAACCCGGGAAAAGGAACGACCTTTGACATAGCCCTCCCGGCCGCCACGGAGCAACCGGTCTCGCCGCCGGTGACGGCTCGCGCCGAGCTGACTGCTGAAACCCCGCTCCGCTCGTGCTCGGGGCGCTTGCTATATATCGAAGACGACCCCGTCAATGTCCTGCTCGTTGAGGAGTTCTTGAGGCTCCTACCGGGGCTGGCGATCGTTTCAGAGTCGACGGGGTCAGCCGGCGTCGTGCGCGCGCGTAACCTGCGTCCGGACATGATCCTTGTCGACATGCATTTGCCGGACGTCGACGGCTTCGAAGTCCTTCGCTTGCTGCGCGCAGACCCACTGACGGCGTCGATCCCGTGCGTTGCACTGTCGGCAAACGCGATGCCGGAAGATATTCGGCGCGCGCTGGTCAGTGGGTTCGATGACTATTGGACGAAGCCAATACAGGCCACGCAATTCCTGGGCGCGCTGGCTTCGCGCTTCCCGTCAGGTGACGGGACGACCGGAAGTCCAACTGGCGAATGAGCTGCTTGCGCGTGCGCTGACAGGCAAATGACGAACGGCTGAAACATCGCTGCTTCAGCCCATTTCATTACCTGTGGCGGCGCTCAGAAAGCGACACCAAAACCCCCTCCCGTACCGGAAGAGGCTTGGAAATCAACGGTCTTAGGCGTGGTGCAGGGGTGCCACCACGCCACACCTGGCGGCGCCCCCCGGGTGTAATTGAACCGACTGGCCATCCAGCACGAAGTCAAAGACATCGGGACACGCTGAGCCATGGCGACAAACGTCCTCATCCTTTGCGCGCACAACTCCGCTCGCAGCGTCCTGGCGCAGGGCATGCTGAACCACTGGGCCAAGAAGTTCGGGAAGGACGTCCGCGCGTTCAGCGCAGGGAGTACACCGAGCGGTCGCATCAATCCATTCGCGCTGGAAGCACTGAAGGAAGCCGGCGTAGACACGACGGGCTACCGCAGCAAGAGTTGGGACGAGTTCGTCGGACCCGAGGCGCCTCAGATGCGCGTCGTCATCACGGTCTGCGACAGCGCCGCCGCCGAGCCCTGTCCCTACTGGCCCGGCAGTCCGGTGCAGATGCACTGGGGCTATCCAGACCCGTCGAACGCCCCGGAGGCGCAACGCGGGCATGCGTTCGAGATGACTCGTCAGTCCATCTCCGACCGAATGATGCAGCTGCTCGAATTGCCGCTCGAGAAGCTGAGCAATGCAGAACTGGAGCATGCACTTCTCGCTTCTCGCCATTGCTCGAGGCTGAATTCCGTGAACGACTCTGCACGCAAACTCTTTGCCGAAGCGCTCGGCACCGCACTCCTGCTCGCCGTCGTCATTGGCTCGGGAATCATGGCGGAGCGGCTGTCCGGCGGCAACGGCGCCATTGCATTGCTGGCCAATACGCTTGCGACGGCCGGTGGCCTCTACATACTCGTCGAAGTACTCGGCCCGGTCAGCGGCGCCCATTTCAATCCCGCCGTGTCTCTGGTCGTGGCAGCACGCGGCGAAATGCCGCGGTCCTTGCTCGCGCCCTACGTGGTCGCGCAGCTGGTCGGTGCGATGCTCGGCGCCTGGCTGGCGCACGCGGTGTTCGACGTGAGCATCCTGCAGTTCTCGACCAAGATTCGCAGTGGCACCAGGCAATGGATTGCCGAGGCCGTAGCCACGGCGGGCCTTCTCCTGGTCATCTTGCGTGCCCCGTCGAGTCGCGTGGCAGCGATGGTGGCCTGCTACATCGGGGCCGCCTATTGGTTCACTGCGTCGACGTCCTTCGCGAATCCCGCTGCATCCGTTGGACGCATGTTCAGCGAGAGCTTCGCCGGCATCGCACCGTCAAGCGTGCCCGGCTTTGTGATGGCTGAACTCATCGGCGCTGGCGTCGGCGCAGGCATCCACATGCTGCTGAGCGCAGCAACTCCCACCAAGAAAACGAAGTCTCAGGCGGATGGCGTCAAGCCCACCGTCGCCACGAAGTAATTACGGTCACACGACCCATCCATGGCTACCGTCGCCATATTCCACAACCCCGACTGCGGCACGTCGCGAAACAAGCTCGCGCTGATTCGGGCCAGCGGCAATGAACCTGAGGTCATCGAGTACGTCAAGACGTCGCCCTCCAGGGAACGACTTCGGGAGCTCATCGCTGCGATGGGCATCCTCGTCCCCGGGCTACTGCGCGAGAAGGGAACTCCCTACGCCGTATTGAAACTCGATGACGCCAAGTGGTCCGACGACGAACTTCAAGACGTTAGCCAAGTGTCCGTGGCTCGTCGCCGTCGATGAGAAGGAAGAAGTCGCTGGGTTCGTCTGCGCGGGCAGCCACCGGGACGCTCCGTCGTACAAGTGGTCGGTGAATACGACCGTCTTCATTCGCGAAGACGTGCGCCGGTCAAGGGGTCGGCAAAGGCTGTACACCGAACTCTTCAGCCAGCTGGTAGGGCTGGGTACTTCCAGGCCTTCGCTGGCGTTGCACTTGCGAACGCGGCCAGTGTCCGCCTGCACGAGTCGGTAGGTTTCAAGCTTCTGGGGTCTACGAGAAAGTGGGATTCAACCTCCGGGCTCTCCACTCGCACAAGGTGGATGGCGTCGGGCCTCAATGAGACGCGAACGGGGCCGTGCAAAACCAACTCGCGCCTACGCACAAGGTGCGCAGCTGCGCCCACCGCGCGCGCCATTGGGCAGCAGTGCACGCAGCATCACGAGCTCTCCGAGCGAGGCAATTGCTTCAACCTCATCCTCTTGCAGTTCAAGAACGGGCGTCGTTCTGCCCTCAAGGAAGCGGCAGGTGTGCCCGCCGGGACCGGCCAGTGGCACGAATTGAGACTCACCGTCGAAGGGTCCATCGTGGTCGGAACATTTGACGGCAAAGACGTCCTTACGCAAAAGTTCAACTTGCCGGTCGCGGGGCGCATCGGTCTGTGGTCGAAGGCCACTGCACGGTGGAATTCGAAG
Organism: Rhizobacter sp.; assembly: GCA_025360945.1. Classification (GTDB taxonomy): domain Bacteria; phylum Pseudomonadota; class Gammaproteobacteria; order Burkholderiales; family Burkholderiaceae_C; genus LMDS01. Next base: position 22,808 of record JANYBE010000304.1, read on the forward strand.
GCTTGGACGTTCGACCGAATGCTAGATGTCGGAGCCGTCAATTCGTTATCAGGACGTTGATTGTTGCCACCTGTGCAGAGTCGAAGGTCGAGACCGCGGTGAGGGTGATGGGTACCGGGGACGTCAGGAAGAAGGCAGACGACGTGTCCAAGGCGATGCGCGAGGGACTCAAGGCAGTCTCAGTGATGGTGACGCCCTGGTAGTACACGCTCGCGTTGTTACCTGTGACCGCGCTGCCGCCCACTTCGAGGGTCCACACCACGGACTCGTTGGCGTCCAGCTCGATGGACTGACCCGCGGAAATGGTGATGGTCTGCACGCCACCAGGTCGAACCACAACCCCGCTCACCGGTTGACCAGCAACGACGACCCCGATGTCAAACGTCACGCCACTGTCTCCGCCTCCGCCGCATGCCGACAGGCTCATGAGTGCTGCAAGAGAGGCAGCGGCGGCGACGCAACGAAATGCGATTCGAGCGCGACCCGCCTTTGGGTATGCGTGCTCGCCCTGCCCTCGAGGATCGAACTTGTGATTGATCGACATGCGAATCTCCAACATTGTTTAGTTAGACATCAAACGAAGTCCCGACATTGCTGTTGACACGGCCGTGTGTAACGTAAGAAACAGTCGGTCGAATTGGCGAGGCACCCAGTTCGACTGGCTGCCCATTCGGGTCAACGAAGGTGACGCCCATGCGTTGTTAGGAGGTGCGCACTCGATGCACGACCCGACAAGGAGTCAGGCAATGTTCCGTTCCCTCTCATTGATTTTCGCCGCCGGTGTGGCGCTGTTCGGTGCTACCGCCGCGCATGCCGGTACTCACTGGTCCGTCGGCATCAACCTGCCCGTTCCGGGTGTTGTAGTAACGAATGGCGGCTACTACG
>JANYBE010000331.1 GCA_025360945.1 Rhizobacter sp.
CACGCGGCCGATTTCCTGGCCGAGTTGCTGGAACTCCTGGTTCAGCGAGTCCTTGTCGGAGCCGCTGTTGGTGGAGTTCAGGGCCTGCACGGCGAGTTCACGCATGCGCTGCAGCGAATCGCCGACCGAGGCGAGTGCGCCGTCGGCGGTCTGCGCCAGCGAAATGCCGTCGTTGGCGTTGCGGATCGCGACGTTCGCGCCACGGACTTGAGCGCTCATGCGCTGCGAGATCGCCAGACCGGCGGCGTCGTCGGCCGCCGAGTTGATGCGCAAGCCCGAAGACAGGCGCTGCATCGAGGTCGACAGCGACGACTGCGAGCTAGACAGGTGACGCTGTGCGTTCAGCGAAAACAGATTGGTGTTGACTGACATGGACATTTGAAAAGCTCCTAAACGGTTGAAGTGACACCCGGCACCAGCGCCGGCATTGCCTCGGCAGATTCCTTAGCGACTGCCTTGCTCTCTCACCTGCCTAAACGACCCCCTGTCGAAACAGGTGGCTTGCTGCGCCCGGTGTGTCACGCTTTGATACCGCGGATGGGTGGGCTTTCGCTCCCCCGTCACAAAGCATCTCGCTGATTCCGGACCCCGGTTCTGATCGCTCATCCCCGTTGGATCACTTATCGGAGCGGCCTTGTCGGGACTTGAGTCCAGCGCTGAATTTTTTTTCCCCGATCCACCGAAAAGCGCGGTTTCGTGAGTTCTTTATCTGCGATCACCGCCAGGACCTGAGCGCTGTTTCCGATGGTCACAGTGCCTGCCGCATCGAGCCAGGCGAGGCGCCAAGCGACGAACTGGCTGCGGACTCCCGTTTATATCGGCCGTTGCCGCGGAAAGCTGCGTTCCTAGAATTTGGCGAATCCTGTCGTTGCCGGCGGGCCCGCTTCTTCACTCGCACCTTTTGCCGAGGTGCCCGACACGCCCATGCAGCTCAAGCAACGAAAGCCGACCCCTGTGACGACCGTGCACCATCCAAAGCCATCGCGCGAAGCCCAGCGCCACTGGCAGCGAGGTGTCGGGCTCGGCAAGACAGGTGACTGGTCCGGCGCCGAGCGCGCCTTCTTGAAGGCCGTCGATGAGAGCCCTCACGACACGGTCTTGCTGATCAATCTGGCGCGCGCCCAGTTGATGAACGATCACCTTGACAGCGCGCTGCGCAGCGCCCAGACCGTGCTCACGCTGACACCCGACGACGGGATCGCGCGCACCATCGTCGCCGAATGCCTGAACCGCCAGTACCGTTTCGCCGAGGCCGTCGAGTGCCTGCGGCAGCAGCCCGCGCATGTCGCGCGTACGACCGAGTTCCACCAAAACCTGAGCGAGGCGCTGTTCAACGCCGGCATGCACAAGGAGGCGATCGGCGCGCTGTTCGATGCGCTCAGCGGCAACATGGGCCACGCGATGTCGCACTACCGGCTCGGCCTGTCGTTCAACGCGCTGGGCATGAAGGCCGAAGGCACCAAGTGCCTGCGCACGGCGCTGCTGCTCGGCATGGGGCCCGGAGATCTCGCTGCGCAAGGCCTGCTGACATTCATCGAGCGCGAGCTGTGCCGCTGGCAGCATGCGACCACCGACCTGGCCGGCTTGCGCCGCCTCGTTGGCGAGTTGCCGGCCAATGCCACGCAATGGGCCGCCGTGTTCGCGCAGGTCACACTCACCGATGATGCCGACGCGCACCTGCGCGTGGCGCGCTCCTGCGTGCGCTTCACGACGCGTGGCGTTCAGCCCTTCGCGCCACAGCCGCCGCGTGCGCTGCCGCAGCGCCTGCGCGTGGGCTTCGTGTCGGCCGACTTTCACCAGCACGCGACTGCGGTGCTGATGGCCGAGGTGTTCGAAAAGCTCGACCGAAATCGCTTCGAGATCAGCTTCTACTCGCACGGCCCCGAAGACGGTACGCCGATGCGCGAGCGTCTGAAGCGCGCGGCCGATCATTTCGTCGAGGCTTCGGGCCTGAGTGATCTCGAGGTCGCTCAGCACATCCAACGCGACGGTATCGACGTGCTGGTCGACCTGAAGGGCCACACGCGCGACTCGCGCCTGGCCATCATGGCCTACCGCGCTGCGCCGGTGCAGGCGAGCTTTCTCGGCTTTCCGGGCACCACTGGCGCAGACTTCATCGACTACTTCATCGGCGACGAGATCGTCTCGCCGCTGTCGCATGCTGCGCACTACAGCGAGAAGCTTGCGCTGATGCCGCACTGCTACCAGCCCAACGACCGCCAGCGCCCGCTGCCGGCGCCGCTGACGCGGGCGCAGGCCGGCCTGCCCGAGGGGGCGCTCGTGCTGTGCGGCTTCAATCAGCCGTTCAAGCTCTCGCCGGAGGTGTTCGACGTCTGGTGCCGCTTGCTGCACCAGCGACCCGACGCCGTGCTCTGGTTGCTGCAATGGAACGGCAGTGCACCGGCGCAACTGCGCAACGAGGCGGCCGCGCGCGGCATCGACCCGCAGCGCCTGGTGTTCGCACCCAAGCTCGGCATCGCCGCCCACATGAGCCGCCTGGCGCTGGCCGACCTGTTCCTCGACACCTGGCCGTGCAACGGCCACACCACCGCCAGTGATGCGCTGTGGGCCGCTGTACCGGTCGTCACGTATGCAGGCCCGAGCTTCGCTTCGCGCGTCGCCGCGAGCCTGCTGCAGTCCGTGGGCCTGCCCGAGCTGGCCTGCAACACGTTGGCCGATTACGAGCGCCAGGTGCTGGCGCTGGCCAACGATGCGACGCTGCGTGAAGCACTGCGCGCGCACCTGCTGAAGGCGCGCGACACCGCACCGCTGTTTGACAGCACAAGCTACACGCGCGACTTCGGCAATCTGCTGTGGGCGATGGCCGAACGCTGGTCGCATGGCCAGGCACCCGAGCACCTGCGCGGCGTAGCCGCCTGAACGGAAGACTTCATGAACGCCTTGCCCGACATCCATCTCTGCATCGTCCAACCCGCCGGCTATGTCCACTCGCTCGGCTTTTTGGATCAGGCGCGCTACTTCCGCCACCAGTTCCGCCGCATGGGCGCCGCGGTGAGCCTGGCCAAGAACCGGTTGCGCCACGACGCCGTCAACTTCGTGTTCGGTGCCCACCTGGGCTTCGAAGCCGCGCTGCGCCAGCGCTATAGCTGCGTTTTCGTAAACCTCGAGCAGCTCGGACGCGGCGGTGCCGCAGTGCCGCCCGCCTATGTGCGGCTGCTCGCCGGCTCGGCCGTGGTCGAGTACGACGCCGACAACATCGCCGCCTACACCACGCATGCCGACGACGTGCCGCTGTTCCCGCTGCTGAGCGCGCCCTATCTGCGACCGGCCAACGCGTTGGCGCTCGAAGACCGGCCGATCGACCTTCTGTTCATCGGCAGCCTCAACGAGCGCCGCAAGGCACTGATCCAGCGCATCGAGGCGAGCGGCCGCACGGTGACGCTGTTCGACGCGCCGACCTACGGCCCCGAACGCGATCAGGTGATCTTGCAGGCCAAGGCGGTGCTCAACACGCACTTCTACTCAAGCAGCCGCTTCGAGCAGGCGCGCGTCTCGCATTGCCTGTCGCTGCGCACGCCGGTGATCTCGGAGCGCACGCCGCAGACGCGGCCGCACGAGGCCTTTGAGAACAACGTGTTCTGGTTCGACGACGCGGGCCTCGAGGACTTCTTCAAACACCGCTTCGCGACGCCCGGGTTCTACGCCGAGGCACGCGCCGCGATCGAGCGCTTCGAGCAGTTCGACCCGATCGAGGCCTACGCCGACATCCTCGCGTTCGCCGCCGGCTTCGGTGCCACCCACCAGCAACAGCGCAGTGCGGTGGCCTGGCAGCCCTCGCACATCAACCTCGGTTCGGGCAAGGACTACAAGTCCGGCTGGCTGAACATCGACATCATCGAGCGCGCCCAGCCCGACCTGGTGCTCGACCTCGGTCAGCCGGTGGACTGGCCGGTGCAGGGCCACACGCCATATGCGGGCGAGTTGCTGTTGGCCGAGGGTACGGTCGAGACGATCTATGCCAACAACGTGCTCGAGCATGTCCCCGATTTGCCGCAGCTGATGGGCAATTGCCTCGCGCTGCTCAAGACCGGTGGTAGCTTCGTCATCGAAGTGCCCTACGAGCACGCCGCCACCGCATGGCAGGACCCGACGCACCTGCGTGCACTCAACGAGAAGTCGTGGCTCTACTACACCGACTGGTTCTGGTATCTCGGCTGGTTCGAGTACCGCTTCAAGGTCGAGCAGTTCGGGTACCTCGACGAGTCGCTGCGGGTCTGCGGGCGCGAATCGGCGGCGTTCATGCGCGTGACGCTGAACAAAGTCGAGACCAGTGCGCGCGAACGCACCACGGCACGCGTGATGCGCGCCGACTTCGCGCTGCCAGACGACGAGCTGCTGTACGAGAACGCCGCGCACGACGCCGTGCCGGCATAAGCGCGCGCTGCGTGGGCGCCCCGAAGACCGCTGCGGCGGTCTCTTTTCGTTGGGATGCCTGTCGCCCCTGTAGGTGTTTGCCTGACAGAGGGCATGGAAGAACGTGGACTCAAGCGACAGAATCGGCCTGATGCGCGGGCCCTGAGCGGATCTTCACAATCCGTATCACGTTGAGACACAAAACAACTACACACATCTACGCCAACACGCACACGCATCGGAGCACAACATGAACGCAGACCAAATTCTCACCGAAATTCGCGAAGCCAACCTGTCGTACCTGATGCTGGCACAAAGCCTGATCCGTGCCGACAAGGAGCAGGCCCTGTTCCGCCTCGGCGTCAGCGAGGAGAGCGCGGCGATGATCGCGCTGCTTACACCGGCGCAGATGATGAAGATCGCCTCGGGCAACACGCTGCTGTGCAAGTTCCGCATCGACGACGACCTGGTCTGGGGCCTGCTGACCAATCACGGCAAGGGCGCCGCGAACGACACCACCTCGCGCCTGCATGCCTCGATCCTGCTGGCCGGCCGCCACCAAGAGGCTGCCTGACATGGCCCGCTCCAAGAGCATTCTGACCGAAGCGAAGCAGATCGAGCGTGCCGTCACGCTGATCAACCTGGGCGCGCGCTTGCAGGTGCTCGAATCGGAAACCGACATGTCGTACGAGCGCCTGCTGCGTCTGTACAAGGAAGTGTCGGGCAAGTCGCCGAGCAAGGGCCAGCTGCCGTTCTCGACCGACTGGTTCATGACCTGGCAGCCGAACATCCATGCCAGCCTGTTCCTCAACATCCACGAGTACTTGAACAAGGTCGCCGAGATGGACGAGATCGACACCGTCATCAAGGCGTATCAGCTGTATCAGGAGCAGACCCAGGCGCAAGGCCTGGAGGCGCTGCTCTCGGTGACGCGCGCTTGGCGCCTCGTCAAGTTCGTCGACAACGGCATGCTGACCATGACCAAGTGCTCCAAGTGCGGTGGCCACTTTGTCACGCACCCGCACGAGATCGCCAAGCACTACGTGTGCGGACTGTGCTGCCCGCCGGCGCGTGCCGGCAAGGGCAAGGCGGCCGGCGGCATCCAGATGCACTGAAGTCATGGCGCCCCTCGCCCGACGAGTACGTCAGGCGATCCCCAATGGCGATGCGGGCCGGCCGAGGTCCGCGCAGTGGCAGCTTCTCGGCCGATGGCGGCCGCGGCGTTCGGCCAGCTCAAGTTTCAGCGTCAGTGACCGATACCGTTTTCTGAACCGTTCCAATTGCTTGTCTCCTCCTGGCACATTTGTGTGTCTTTGAATGGGTCCTTCGGGACCCATTTTTTTGATCCGGCGCGTCAGCGCTCAAGCACGCTGGGCGCGCGCCGATAAAGCCTGCAGGCAGGAGACCACCGCGCAAAAGTGGTGGCTCGCAAACACGGATCTTTAAACCATGTTCGTACTCGTCGGCTGGGGCCTGGCCCTGGCTTGTATCTTCGGGGTCTACATCGTGCACGGTGGCAACATCGGTGTGATCCTGCACGCCTTGCCGTTCGAGCTGATCACGATCTTCGGCGCGGCGACCGGTGCGTTCCTGGCCAACAACCAAATGAAGGTCATCAAGGCCTCGCTCGCGGGCCTGGGCAAGTGCTTCAA
>JANYBE010000036.1 GCA_025360945.1 Rhizobacter sp.
GCGCTCGAGTGTGGCGTCGCCTGGTCGCCGAGCGAGCGCGCCGTCTGGGATGCGACCTGCGACCGGCTCGTCGCCAGCGCGGTCGCGCAGCCGCAGGTCGCCGTCCATCGCGACTGGATGCCGCGCAACCTCATGGTCGCCGAACCCAACCCCGGCATCCTCGACTTCCAGGACGCGGTGCGCGGCCCGATCAGCTACGACGTCGCCTCGCTACTGCGCGATGCCTTCATCTCGTGGGACGAGGAGCAGGAGATCGACTGGGCCGTGCGCTACTGGCAGGCCGCGCGTCAGGCCGGGCTGCCGATGCCGGACGACTTCGGCGAGTTCTGGCGCGAGCTCGAATGGATGGGGCTGCAACGCCACTTGAAGGTGCTGGGCATCTTCTGCCGCCTTAAACACCGCGATGCCAAACCCGGCTACAGCCAGGACCTGCCGCGCTTCTTCGCGTACGCGCACAAGGTCTCAGCGCGCTACAACGCGCTGCGGCCGCTGTCGCGTCTGCTGGAGCCGCTGATGGGCGCCCAGCGGATCGATACGTACTACTGAAAGGCGAGCGGTGCCTGGGCAGGCGGCCGTTTGCTGGGCGCCTGGGTCTCGCAGCCCGCTGCGATCAGCCACGGGTCGCGGTCCTCCCCGCCGAAAGTCTTCACCAGAAAATCGACGAAGGCCCGCGTGCGCGCCGGCACATGCTTGCGCGTCGGCATCGCGGCGTAGAGTGTGGTCGTGAGCAGATGCCATTGCGGCAACACCCGCTCCAGTGCGTTCTCCAGCAGCGCATCTTCGGCCACGAACGACGGCAAGCCGGTGATACCCAGCCCGGCAAGCGCGGCCGCGTACATCGTGTCGGTGTGCACCGTGCTCAGCGCCGAGTGCGCCGGTACGACGGTGAACGATTCGCCCTCCGGCTCGTCGTCGCCCCAGGGGCCGCGGTGCCAGACCACCTCGCGCAGAAAGCTTGGCACCATCGAGTCGTGGCCCGCCAGATCGCGCGGGTGCACCGGCCGACCGCGTTGCTCAAGGTACTCGGGCGACGCGCAGGCAATCACCTCCGAGCGCGCCAGCCGCCGGGCGACAAAGCTGCCATCGAGCGGGCGCCGGCCCTCGGTGAGGATGGTCACGTCGAAGTTCTCGTCCACCGTCTCCACCACGCCGGGCACCGAAAGTTCGAGCGTCACACGCGGGTACTGGGCGCGAAACTTCGGCAGGTGCTTGGCGATCTGGTGCACCGCGAACGCCGGCGGGCACAGCACTCGCAGGTGGCCGCGCGGCTCGGAGGTTGCCGCGGTCGCGAGCGCCTCGGCCTCTTCGACCTCTGTCAGGATATGGCGCACGCGCTCGAGGTAGAGCTCGCCGGTGTCGGTCAGCGACAGGCGCCGCGTGGTGCGGTTTATCAGTCGCGCGCCTAGGTGCTCTTCCAGGTCGGCCACGAGCCGCGTCACCACCGCGGGCGACAGGTTCAGTTCGCGCGCTGCGCCGGCGAAGCTGGCCTGCTCGATCACGCGGGAGAACACCCGCATCGAATGCAGTCGGTCCATCTTTCAAGCCCTGCTTTGTTTCTGTTTCAGCAATACGCAATTGAAGCACAAGCTGTTTATTGATGCTTCGGCAATGCCTACAGTTCATCCCATCGATGAGAAAGAACTCACCGAGGTTGGACAAGACGGCACCTAACAACAATCGCCGCCCTGCCCGGAACGTCAACCCGATTTGTGCAAGGACATCATCATGAACAGCAAGCTTCTCTTCGCCGCGACCGTCGCCGTCTCCCTGATCAGCACCTTGGCCATGGCCGACGATGTTGCCAACGCCTCGCCCGTGACCCGTGCCCAGGTCAACGCCGAGCTGAGCCAGGCCATCGCGACGCACACGCTGCAACGCACCGACTACGACAGCACTGCGAACAACGTGATCGTCACGTCCAACCGCGGCCGCGCCGACGTGCTGGTCGAGCTGGCCAGCGCCAAGGCGGCACGCAAGGCGCTCGTCGGCCCGGATGCGAACCGCACGTACAACCAGTACGGCACCGAGATCCTGGCCCATTCGACGCTGACCCGCAGCGAAGTCAAGACCGAAGTGCGCCAGGCCGCGGCCGCGGGCACGCTGCAGCGAACCGACTACGACGACACCACCGTCGTGGCGCGTCGCGCCAAGCAGCACATCGCCTCGGCGACGCTGGCGCAACGTGTGAAGGCCGCGTTCTCGCGCGGCGAATCCTGATCCGCGAACCGCGCTAAGAAGGCCGCCTGCGGGCGGCTTTTTTACGGGCGCTGCGCGGCCGGGCGAGAATGGGTGCCCTCACGCCTTGCACCCATGTTCGCCTTCTTCGAGTCCCGCATACGCCCGACCGTGGTACCGCCCGGCCCGCCCCCGGCCGGGCTGCTCGCGTTCTACTGGCACTTTATCCGCCAGACGCGCGGCCTGTACCTCGCGATGTTCGCCACCGGACTCGGTGTGGCGCTGATTGATACACTGATCCCGGTCATCATCGGCAAGCTGGTCACGCTAATGCAATCGGCAGACCGCGCCGCCGCCTTCGGCGCTGCCGCGCCGATGCTGCTGGTAATGGCCGGCACAGTGCTGATCGGCCGCCCGCTCGCGCTCGTCGCCGACAGCCTGGTGCGCAACAACGCCGTTGTGCCTGGTGTCACCAGCCTGATCCGTTGGCAAAGCCACTGGCATGTAGTGCGCCAGAGCTGGCCGTTCTTCCAGAACGACTTCGCCGGCCGCATCGCGAACCGCGTGATGCAGACGAGCAATGCGGTGCGCGAATGCGTCGTCAGCAGCATCCGCGCGCTCTGGTACATCGCAATCTACGGCGTGTCGTCGCTGATTCTGATGGCCTCGGCCGATTGGCGGCTCGCGATCCCGACGCTGCTCTGGTTTTGCGGGTACGTCTTCTTCCTGCGCTACTTCGTGCCGCGCATGCGCGACCGCGCCAAGACCAGCTCCGAGCTGCGCTCGATGGTGATGGGCCGCGTCGTCGACAGCTACACGAACATCCTCACCGTGAAGCTGTTCGCCCGCACGCGCGATGAGGATGCCTACGTGCGTGATGTCATCGACGAACACACCGTCGCGATCGGCGCGCACATGCGCGTGACGACACGCTTCATGGCGACGCTGTCGGTTATGAACGCGCTGCTGCTCGTTAGCACTGCGACGATCGGCATGCTGCTGTGGGCGAATGGCCAGGCCAGCGCCGGCATCGTCGCCACCGCACTGCCGCTGGCGTGGCAGATCGCGAACGTCGCCGGCTGGGTGAGCTGGGAGGTGACCGGCATCTTCGAGAACGTCGGCGTGGTCCAGGAAGGCATGGAAACGATCGCCGTGCCGCACACGCTGACCGACAAGCCCGACGCGCGCGAGCTCGACGTGCCGCGCGGCGAGATCCGCTTCGAGCACTTGACCTTCACCTACGGCCGCAGCGACGGCAAACGCGTGCTCGACGACCTGAATCTGGTGATCAAGCCCGGCGAGCGCGTCGGTCTGGTGGGTCGCTCAGGCGCGGGCAAGTCGACGCTGGTGAACTTGCTGCTGCGCTTTCATGAAGTCGAGCAGGGCAGCATCCGCATCGACGGCCACGAGATCGGCCAGGTCACCCAAGAAAGCCTGCGCGCGGCAATCGGCATGGTCACCCAGGACACCTCGCTGCTGCACCGCTCGATCGCCGCGAACATCGGCTATGGGTACCCGCATGCCACGCACGCGCAGATCGTCGGCGCCGCGCGCAAGGCGCAGGCCGACGAGTTCATCCGCGACCTGAGCGACTGGACCGGCCGCACTGGCTACGACGCGCATGTCGGCGAGCGCGGCGTCAAGCTCAGCGGCGGGCAGCGCCAGCGCATCGCGATCGCGCGCGTCGTGCTGAAGGACGCGCCCATCCTCGTGCTCGACGAGGCGACCTCGGCGCTGGACAGCGAGGTCGAGCTTGCGATCCAGGAGCAGTTCCTTGGGCTGATGGAGGGCAAGACCGTGATTGCAATCGCACACCGCTTGTCGACCATCGCGCGCATGGACCGGCTGATCGTGCTCGAGCAGGGATGCATCGTCGAGAGCGGTACGCACGACGAACTGCTGCGACTCGATGGGCACTACGCGAAACTGTGGAAGCACCAGTCCGGCGGCTTCCTGCCGGACGACGCACACCTCGCAACAGCTGACACCGAATCCGAAGTGCTCGCCGCGCTGGCCGGCGCTCGCTCCGACACGTCGGTCAGGGCCTGAAGTTTGCATCGATGCTGCGTATTACCGAGCTCCGATTGCCGCTCGATCATGATGTCTACGCGCTGCGTGCGGCCATCGTCGCGCGGCTCGGCGTTGTCGATGCGGCGCTGAAGCGGTACTCGGTCTTCAAGCGCAGCTACGACGCGCGCAAAAAAACCGCAATCGTGCTGACCTACACAATCGACTGCGAACTCACCGACGAAGCCGAAGTGTTCGAACGCTTGCAAGGCCAGCCGCACATCCGGCCCGCGCCCGACACGAGCTACCACTTCGTCGGCCACGCGCGCACCGCGCCGACAGCGCGCCCGCTCGTGATTGGCTTCGGGCCTTGCGGTATCTTCGCCGCGCTCATCCTCGCGCAGATGGGCTTGCGACCGATCGTGCTGGAGCGCGGCAAAGAGGTCCGCGAGCGCACCAGGGACACCTGGGGCCTGTGGCGCAAGAACGTGCTGAACCCCGAATCAAACGTGCAATTCGGCGAGGGCGGCGCCGGAACGTTCTCGGACGGAAAGCTGTGGAGCCAGATCAGCGACTCGCGACACCTCACGCGCAAGGTGCTTGCCGAATTCGTCAAGGCCGGTGCGCCGCAAGAGATTCTGTTCGTCGCCAAGCCGCACATCGGAACATTCAGGCTCGTCGGCGTGGTCGAGAAGATGCGCGCGGACATCGTGGCGCTCGGCGGCGAGATCCGCTTCGAACAGCGCGTGACCGATGTGCTGATCGAGGGCGGCAAGTCGCCACACGTGCGCGGCGTGACTCTCGCGAGCGGCGAACAGATCAGCGCCGACCATGTCGTGCTCGCGCTCGGTCACAGCGCGCGAGACACCTTCGAGATGTTGCACGCACGCGGCGTTTTCATGGAGCCCAAGCCGTTCTCGATCGGCTTTCGCATCGAGCACCCGCAGTCGATCATCGACAAGGCGCGCTTCGGCGCGTCTGCGGGCAACCCGATCCTCGGTGCGGCCGACTACAAGCTGGTGCACCACGCGAGGAACGGCCGATCCGTCTACAGCTTCTGCATGTGCCCGGGCGGCACGGTGGTGGCTGCGACGTCCGAGATCGGCCGCGTCGTGACGAACGGCATGAGCCAGTATTCGCGCAACGAGCGCAATGCGAATGCCGGCATCGTCGTCGCCATCGCACCGCAGGACTATCGGCAGGACGGCAGGCACGACGGCCCGGTCAATCCGCTCGACGGCATCGCGTTCCAGCGTTTGTGGGAGTCGCGCGCGTTCGAGCTCGGCGGCGGCACCTACGAAGCGCCTGGTCAGCTCGTGGCCGACTTCGTCCAGGGCCGGGCGTCTCGCGCATTCGGCAGCGTGCTGCCCTCGTACAAGCCGGGCGTGCGGCTCACCGACATGGGCGCGCATGGCAACGCCGCGCTGCCCGACTACGCGATCGCCGCGGTGCGCGAAGCGCTGCCCGCGTTCGAGCGCCAGATCAAAGGCTTCAGCCTGCCCGACGCGGTGCTCACCGGCGTCGAGACGCGCACCTCGTCACCTCTGCGCATCACGCGCGGGCGCGACTTCCAGAGCCTGAACGTGCGCGGCCTGTACCCGGCGGGCGAAGGCGCGGGCTACGCCGGCGGGATCATGTCGGCCGGTGTCGACGGCATCGAGGTGGCCGAGGCGCTCGGCCGCGCGATGCTGGGCCTCATCTGACGCGTCGGGTCAAGGGCAGGCGGCCATCACCTGCGCGACTGCGGCGGTGAGCTTCTTGCCGTAGGGCACGTGCAGGAATTCGTTCGGCCCATGCGCATTGCTCTTCGGCCCGAGCACGCCGCACACCATCATCTGCGCCGCGGGAAAGCCTTGCTGCAACAAGCTCATCAGCGGGATCGTGCCGCCCTGGCCGATGTAGCCGCAGGGCGCGCCGTAGTGCGCCTGCGACGCGCTGTTGAGCGCATCCTCGAGCCACGACGCGAGGCTGGGTGCGTTCCAGCCGGTCGCGCCTTGCGCGCCGGCGCGGCCATCGGCCGAGAACGTGACCTTGGCGTTGTAGGGCGCGTTGTCCTCGAGTAGCGCCTTCAGCCGCACCGCGGCCGCGTTGCCGTCGATCAGAGGCGGCAGGCGCAGGCTGAGCTTGAACGCGGTGTACGGGCGCAGCACATTGCC
>JANYBE010000377.1 GCA_025360945.1 Rhizobacter sp.
ATGTCGAGCAGGATCACATCAGGCTGCGCGGTGGCGGCACTGCGATGCGCCTCATTGGCGTCGCCTGCCTCGGCGACGATCACGAAGCGCGGGTCGCCCGCGAGCAACGCGATCAGCCCGCGCCTGAACAGCGTGTGATCATCGACCACCATCACGCGAACGGCTTGCATTGAGCTCATGCCGCGAGCCCCAGCCGTGGCGGCAACTTCAACACGACGCAAGTGCCCGACCCCGGTACCGATTCCACCTCGACCGTGGCGCCGATGTGCTGCGCACGCTCACGCATGATGCGCAACCCGACGCGGATCTCGTCTGGCCGGGCGCCACCGGCCTCGAAGCCGCAGCCATCGTCGCGAACTTCCACGCGCCATTGCGGTGACTGCTGCACCTCAACCCAGACCTCGCGGGCCTGCGCGTGCTTGCGCACATTCGAAAGCGCCTCCTGCACCACGTGAAGTACCTGCACCTGCACATCCGCGGGTAACGGCAGGCCTTCGCCATCGATCTCGAGATGGGTGGCCAGTCCGGTCTGGTGTTCGAACTTCAGCAAGGTGGTTCTCAGCGCGGGAACGATGTCTTCTGCGTTCGTTCGTGTCCTGAAGTGAACCAGCAACTCGCGCACGTCGCCCAGGCTCTCGTGAACACCGGCGTCCAGTTCACGCAGCGTGCGTTCGATCTTAATTTCGTCGCCGCTCTTGAGGTCGCTGCGCAGCAGACCGAGCTGAATCTTCAGGAAGGCCAGGCTCTGGGCAATCGAGTCGTGCAGTTCACGTGCGATGAACCCGCGCTCCTCGGCCACCGCCGTCTCGCGCTGCAGCGCTGCGGCCCGCAGGCCTTCGATGGCGCCGGCCAGGTGGCTGGCGATGGTTTCGAGCAGCGCGCGGTCGTCGCCCGAGAGTTGCCTCGGCATGCGGTAGAACAGGTTCAATTCGCCGAGCACTCGTTCCTGCAGGCGCACGGGCACGCTGATCACCGTCTCGTAGCCGGCGCGCGCGCAATGGCCAAGCAGCCCCGAAGGCCCCTCGACCTGGATCGGGATGACCCGCGTCACGGCCAGACCCTGCGCCTGGCCGCAGAAACAGTCGCCGGTGGGGATGCAGTGTTCCTCGTCGATCAGTGCCTGGGGCAGGCAATCGGATGCCAGCATCAGATAGCGCTTGTTGGATTCATCCGACCAACGGACTGCCGAAGCATCCGCCCCGCCGGCCAGGCGTGCCTGCTGCGCGATGCCCTTGGCAAGATCGTCGAGCGTCGCGGCACGCGCGACGAACGCTGCGGACTCGTAGAGCAACGACATGCGCGCATGCTCTCCCTCCAGGCTTTCGGTCTTCTCGCGAACCTTGGATTCCAGGCTCTCGTAGAACGTCTGCAACCGTTGAGCCATTCGGTTGAAACCGGCAGCCAACGCCGCGAACTCGTCGTCGCCCCGTACCCCCACACGGACTGTGAGATCGCCTTCCTCGACGCGGGTAAGGCCGGCCTGCAGGCGCGCGAGCGGGTTGAAGATGAAAAGGAAGGCCGAATACAGCAGTGCTACTGCGCCAGCGATGGTCAGCGCCACCATCGTGAACTGCACCGCGTTCAGGATGGTGGTAAGGCGGGACAACTGTTGCTCGATCGCCGACACGAAGACATCAATCCGGACCACGAAGGCGTCGGCCTGCGACACGATGCTGCTGGTCGGTGGAAGAGAGCTTGCAGACCATTCATTGCGCAGACCGTTCCAGTTACGCTGCACGTCGAGGAAAGCCTGTTGGGATCGCTCATCGCGCGGCACAAAGAGTGGCCGCGCCGGATCGCCAGACCGCAATACATTCACGCTCTCGTCGAACTGCGCCAGCAGCCCGTCGATCCGCTGCGGGTCTGAATCCGGAAGCGCCTGCGCCAGGCGCCACGTCTGCATCCGCATGCGACCGGCCTCGTTCACGGCAGCGCCGCCGCCCTGCAGCTGCCAGGTCACCCACAGTGTGAGACCGATCGAACCCAAGGCCAACAACAACAGCGTGCAGCCGATGGCACCCAGCTTCTTGGAAAGACTCCATGATCGACGCATGCGCCCACTGTACTGGACGGCTTGCGCCCGCAGGCAGCCTTGCGCCATGTCCGTGGGAGCGCCTGACGGCTCAGACATACACACCGAGCAGATTTTGAAGGACGCTCATTGGATGGTGAGCCACGGCGACCGACGCCATGAACAGGTACACGCACAGCGCTGCCGCAAAACTCAGTCGTCGTGTTGCAGGCGTCGGCGCGCGCTTCAGGGCCAGCGAGCCGAGCACGACGTACAGCACCAGCAGAAGCAACTTCGTTCCCAGCCACGGGCTCTGGACCGGGTTGAGCGACAAGATCGACCACAACGCGACGCCCGCGCTCAACAACAAGGTATCGATGCCATAGCTCAGCCAGCGCCAGGGGCTGCGCATGGCCCAGCGCTTGCCGGTCAGCACAGCCGCGCCACGCACGGCAAACAGCAGGCCACTCGCGGCCACGAGGGCGATGTGCATCTGCTTGATCTCCGGGTACCAAGACGGAAAGTTCATGGCAAGCGTCGGCATCGATCGCGGGTAAGCTTCGCACCATGGAAATCAGCCACTTCAACGATCTGCTTGCTGGCGCCCGCGCGCAAACCGAGCGACAGCGGTTGCTGCTCGTCTTCGCCAGTGCGAGCCTGCCGGCCGGCGCCACGGCCGAACAGAAGGCCAGGTTCGAAGCGGGCGAGTCTGGGGAGTTGGCGCCGTTGATGTGCGTGGACAAGGATCCAGGCGAGCTGGCGGACTTTGCAGCGTTGGTCGATGAGGCCTCCACCTTGGGATCGGAGTGGGCATTGGTGTTCGCCGCCGCACTGTCCGGCACGGGCGGGCGCCCCCCAAGTGACAGCCAGATCGACGCCGCATTGCAACGCATGGTCGAAGCCGTGAAATCCGGCGAGCTGTCGGGACTGATTCCGTTCGACCGCAAGGGCGAGGCGGTTCAGTTGGGCTGACGGCTCTGGTCTACGCATCGCTCACTGCCGGACGAGGCAAATCGTGAGCAGGGCCGTCGAATCAGCCAGGGCCAAAAGGGCGTGATCCTCACCCGCGGCGAGGTGAACCAGCTGGCCAGGCGCCAAGCGTAGGCTGGTGGTGGGCGTCGTGAACTCGATCAAGCCTTCGATGCATTGCAAGGTGACTTCGCCCGACACGCGGTGCTCTGGCAGCGCCTTGCCGCTGGGCAGGACCAGGTGCACCAATTCCATCTGGGCCGACTTGATGAACGCAGTGGTGACACGTCCATGCAGGGCGGCGCCGAGGGGGCGAACGTCGATGATGTCGCCTGAAGCGGCGTGCGCTTGAGCCATGGACTAGCCTTTCAGAGTCGTGTCGATTCTTCGTCCGCCGCAGCTTGCTGCACGTGCGATACATAAGGACCGGTGCCGGCGTTGTCCGCCTGCGCGGCGGGTACGAAACCACCCCGCTCAACATCGAAGACATGCACTTCGCCGTCTTCGATCACGTAGTGCCAGCCATGCAAGGCCAGGGTGCCGGCCTCGACGCGTTCACGCACCATGGGGTAGTCCATCAGGCGCTCCAGTTGCAGCACCACCGCGCGCTGCTCGGTGCGACGCAGCACCTCGGGGCCCGGCTCGGCCACCGGCAACGCCGCCTCGCGTCCCAGTTCTAGCCACTGAACCAGGTTCTTCGCAGCAGCTGGCACTTCGCCATACAGCGCGCGGATCGCGCCGCAGTGACTGTGGCCGCAGACCACGATGCGCCGGACCTGCAGATTGAGCACCGCAAACTCGATCGCCGCCGCGGTACCGTGAAAGCCCTGGCTCTGGTCGTGCGGCGGTACGAACGCGCCGACGTTGCGCACCAGGAACA
>JANYBE010000383.1 GCA_025360945.1 Rhizobacter sp.
CCGCTCGCGGGCGCAGCGTCAAGGGCGACCGGTGTGGATGCGACGACGGTCGCGGTGACATCAATCACGTTGGCAGCCTGAACCGAGGCGCTTTGGGGCGGGGACGTTGAGCCAATCTTGGCTTGCAGTTCTTCGTACAGCATGCCTAGGAACGCGCCTCCTGCCCCGAAGACGAGCCACAGTGGGACCCCAACGGCCCCGCCCAACGCAGCGATGCCTGCCCCTTGGGTGCCAAACGCGACTGCCGCTGCGCCCGCCGCGCTAAGCGCCCACCTCGACTTCAGTCCCCGGTCGGTCCACGCGAGACGCTGGATTTCGGCTGCGAGGAGCTTGGATACTGGCCATGCGACCTCGCGCGTCAGAGTCGCACCGAACGCCTGGCGTGTTTTCGCAAGCGCGCCAGCGCTGCTTCGACTGATGGCGAGAAGCTGTTGCGCCCACTCAAGGAGCGCATCGCGTTCAGTGACGGTGGTCCCTGCCGCAATCCGATGGGCGAGTGCGCGTTGCGCCAGATGCTCTGGTTCCAAGGGCCCCCTTGTCGTTCTTTGCCCGACGTTATCAGTGCCAGGGTCGACCGGGGTGCCGACTCTCCGCGAGCATCTAAAGTGCTTAAAAATTAAGCAATCTCGCAAAACCGTCTCGCTCTAGACGAGCCGCCCTAATTTGGCAAGCCATCGTCACGACCTGACGTGAAGAAAAATCAACGCTAACAAGGGGTTAGGGTCGGAGTTCTACCTCCTTCGGCATAACACCCCGCCACAAAACAAACGGCCCGGTGCGAACACCGGGCCGAAAGGTACCTTGAAAGAGGGATCAGAGGTACCGAGGAGACAACCTTCAGGAAAGCCACCGGCATCGCCAGTGGCAAACATCAGATGGACGCTCCCCGGAAAAGTTCAAGCGCTCTACAACTTTTTACGCGCTTGGACCTCTGAGCCGGTTTCACGCAGCGCGCTTGACCTTGGTGGCCTTGGTCGCTTGGGTGCTGATGGCCTGGAAGTTGGCTTCGGCGACGTCGGTCGCTTGCTTGACAGCCTTTTGCACGCCTTCGAAGGCGTTGTTGGCGGCGGCGACAGCCGACTTCACCAGTGCGACAGCGTTTTCGCTGCCGGCCGGCGCGTTCTTGACGGCGGTGTCGACCACCGACAGGAACTTGGCCTGGGCTTCGGCGGCTTGGGCTTCGGCAACCTTGCCGATGTCGGCGCTGGTGGCGGCCGCGATGTCGTACAGGTGACGGCTGTAGGCAGCGGCCTTTTCGGCAGCGGGTTGCAGCAGGCCGGCTTGCAGGCTCATGAATTCTTGCGCGTCCTTGGCCGAGAAGGCGGCCTTGGTGTTTTCGGCGACTTCACCGATCGCGGCGCGTGCCACTTGAAGGTTCAGTTCGACGAGCTTTTCGACGCCTTCGAAAGCCTTATTGGTCAGGCCAAAGAGGGTTTCGATGTTGGACTTGTGGGCAGCAATAACTTGTTCCGCGGTCAGCATGGCAAATCTCCGAAAGGGTGGTTGAGAAAACGATATCCGGTGTGCTCTCATGCAGGATTGCTGCACTGCAACATGAACTGAAGTATATGGGTAATTTTGGGCATTGCAAGTGCATTTTGCTGCGGTGCAACATTTCGGCACCAAGTTCTTTCGGACTGCTTTGCAGCATGGGTGGGGCATGTGACCCGATGATGAAGAGGTGCCGGGCACAATTGACCCTCATGCAAGCTTTCTACGCCGATCAGTTCGTGTTACCGCTACCGCCGGGGCACAGCTTCCCGATGTCCAAGTACCGGCTGCTGCGCGAACGGGTCGAGGGGGAACCTGGCCTCGAATTGCACCAGGCCATGCCCGCGACCGATGGCGAACTTGCGCTAGCGCACACGCCAGCGTACGTGAGCGCGGTGCTCGAGGGCACGCTTGGTGCGGCGCAGCAGCGCGAAATCGGCTTCCCCTGGAGCGAGGCGATGGTGGCGCGTTCGCGACGCTCGGTGGGCGCAACGATCGCCGCTGCGCGCACTGCGCTCGTCAGCGGCGTTGCGGCCAATCTGGCCGGGGGCACGCACCACGCGAGCGCCGACAAGGGGGGTGGCTATTGCGTCTTCAACGACGTGGCCGTCGCGGCGCGGCTGATGCAGGCCGAATGGCACCGCTCGCACCGCCAACTTCTGCGCGTCGCGGTCATCGATCTCGACGTGCACCAGGGCAATGGCACGGCGGCGATCTTCGCCGACGACCCGACAGTGTTCACGCTGTCGCTGCACGGCGCGAAGAACTTTCCGTTCCACAAAGAGCGCAGCGACCTCGACGTCGATCTGCCGGACGGCTGCAGGGACGACGTCTACCTCGATGCGCTCGCCGCGGCGCTTGCCGAATTATGGCGACGGCACGTGGACGGGCCGCCCGGCCTGATCTTCTATGTGGCCGGCGCAGATCCGCACGAGGGCGACCGCCTCGGTCGCCTCAAGCTCACGACCGCTGGCCTGGCCGAGCGCGATCGACGCGTGCTCAGCGCCGCGCGCGAGCGCCGCATCCCGGTCGCGCTGTCGATGGCGGGTGGCTATGGCCGCGTTGTCGAGGACACGGTTCGGGTACACCTCGGGACCGTCCGTGCGGCGCTGGCGAGCTGGCAGCAATGGAACAATGCACCGTTATGACCGAAGCCAATACCGCTCGACCCACGCCAGCCCCGCGCGGCCTGTTCCGCCATTTCGAGACCATCGCGACGCGCTGGATGGACAACGATGCCTATGGCCATGTCAACAATGTCGTCTACTACAGCTACTTCGACACGGTGGTGAACCGCTACCTGATCGAGGCCGGCGCGCTCGACATCGAACGCAGCCTGGTGATCGGCCTCGTCGTCGAGACGCACTGCAACTATTTCGCGTCGCTCGCGTTCCCGCAGGTGATTCAGGCCGGTCTTCGTGTGGCGCTGCTGGGTGTGTCCAGCGTGCGCTACGAGATCGGCTTGTTCGCCGCGGATGAGTCGCTGGCCGCGGCCAACGGTCACTTTGTTCATGTCTACGTCGACCGCGAAACGCGCCGCCCGGTGGCGCTGCCCGCGCCGCTCCACCATGCCTTGCAAGGACTGCTGTGACTCCTACTGCCGACCAGACCGCTGCCGTCGATGCCGCCATCACCACTCGCCGCTCGTTGCGCGCGTTCCTGCCAACGCCGGTGCCACGTCAGACTATCGAAGACATCCTTGCCGTGTCTTCGCGCGCACCCTCGGGCACCAACACCCAGCCCTGGAAGGTCTATGTGCTTACGGGCAACGCCAAGACCGAGCTGTCTCGCAAAATCATGGCCGCACACAACGACCCCGGCGAGCGCGCCAGCCACACCGAGGAATACGCCTACTACCCGACCGAATGGAAGTCGCCGTTCATCGACCGGCGCCGCAAGGTCGGCTGGGATCTGTACGGCCTGCTGGACATCGGCAAGACCGACAAGGCGCGCATGCATGCACAGCACGGCCGCAACTACGACTTCTTCGGCGCACCGGTCGGCCTGATGTTCACGATCGACCGCATCATGCGGCAGGGCAGCTGGCTCGACTACGGCATGTTCCTGCAAAGCATCATGGTGGCCGCGCGCGGCCGCGGCCTGGACACCTGCCCGCAGGCCGCGTTCATGCAGTTCCACCGCATCATCACCGCGCACATCGGCGCGCCGGACAACGAGCAGGTCGTGTGCGGCATGTCGCTGGGCTATGCGGACCCGCACGCGGTTGAGAACACGCTCGTCACCGAGCGCGACCCGGTTAGCACGTTCGCACGATTTCTGGAGTGATCACCATGAACAAAGCCGTGCTTGTCTGCCGCGCCGTGTTCCCCGACATCGTCGATCGCCTGCGTGAACACTTTGAAGTCGAGACCAACGAATCCGACGTGGTCTGGTCGCGCGACGAGCTGATCGCACACCTGCAGGGCAAGGTCGGCGTATTCATCACCGGCACGCAACCAATCGACGCCGCGCTGCTAGAAGCCTGCCCCGAGCTGAAGGCCGCGTGCAGCATGGCGGTGGGCTACAACAACATCGACGTGCCGGCCTGCACCGCGCGCCGCGTACTGGTCAGCAACGCGCCCGACGTGCTCACCGAGACGACCGCCGACTTCGGCTTCGCACTGATGATGGCGGCGGCGCGCCGCATCGCCGAGAGCGAACACTTTTTGCGCCGCGGCGAGTGGACGAAATGGAGCGTCGAAGGCTTCGCCGGCAGCGATGTACACGGTGCGACGCTTGGCATCCTCGGCATGGGCCGCATCGGCCAGGCCATCGCGCGGCGCGGCGCACTCGGCTTTGGCATGCAAGTGATCTACCACAACCGTTCGCGGCTGACCGCGGCTACCGAGGCCGAACTCGGTGCGCGTTACGTAGGCAAAGAAGACCTGCTGCGCGAAAGCGATCACGTCGTGATCGTGGTGCCGTACAGCGTCGCCTCGCACCACCTCGTCGGCGCGCCCGAACTCGCACTGATGAAGCCGACCGCGACGCTGACTAACATCGCGCGCGGCGGCATCGTCGACGACGCGGCGCTCGCGAGGGCGCTGCGTGACAAACGCATCGCCGCCGCGGGCCTCGATGTGTTTGAGGGCGAGCCCGCGTTGCATCCGGCCTTGCTCACCGTGCCCAACGTCGTGCTCACGCCGCACATCGCAAGCGCAAGCCTGCCGACGCGCCGCGCGATGGCCAATCTGGCAGTCGACAATCTGATCGCGGCCCTCGGCGCCGGGCCGAACAAGGGTCGGCCGCCGACTCCGCTGAACCCCGAAGTGCTCGCCTGACGCGCCACCGCTGTAGGAGTATGCCCACACCGCGAGCCGCGGCCCCGACTACAGACGCGGCGCGCCGTCCATGCGAGCATCGTTGCATGAGCCAAGGCACATCACGATTCGCCCATTGGCGCCTGGCTGGAGTGGGCGTGCTCGTGGCGCTTGTCGCCGGTGTCGGCGTCTGCGAGTTGATGGGCTGGCCGTTTCTTGCCGCACCGATGCAGCGCTGGATCGGCAGAACCCTCGCGCGGCCGGTCATGTTCAGCGAAAGCCCGGCGGCGCCGCCCAAGGTTGCGATCCACCTGCTCGGCGGCGTCGAGATCAGCGCTCCCTACATCATGATCGGTGCGCCGGCCTGGAGCTCTGCGCCGTACACGCTGCTCGCCCGCGACGCGCGCATCACGCTGGGCTACCTCGATCTTTGGCGTGCGGGTCGCGGAGAGCCGCTGCGCATCCGCGCGTTGCGTGCGGCACAGCTCGACGGCCACATCGAGCGTCTGGCCGATGGCCGCGCGTCGTGGAAGTTCGGCGCGAAGGCCGACACACCGGACACCGCCGAGTCGCCGTCACGCATGCCTGCGTTCGGCTTGCTGCAGGTCGATGCGGGCAGCATGGTGTATCGCGACGCGCTCACCGCCGTCGATCTGGATGCCAGGTTTTCGCTCGTCGATGGCGCTGCTCACTCCGCGGCGGCTGAGCCCGGCGCCGGCTTGCAGATGCTGGCCGGCGGGACCTATCGCAAGCTGCCGGTGAAGATCGAACTCAGGACCACCGGCGTGCTGCCGGTGGTCGCGGAAGACGCCGCCGCCATGGCCCTGCCGGTGACGCTCGATGCACGTGTAGGCGGCGCCCGCTTGACCTTCAACGGCACCGCCACCGAGGCATTGAATTTCACCGCGCTGAAGGGCCGCTTCAGCGTGCAGGGCCCGTCGCTGGCCGCGGTGGGCGACCCGCTGCATTTGACGCTGCCGACGACCGGGCCGTTCCGCGCCGAGGGCCTTGTTGCCAAGCAGGGCGCGGTGTGGAACGTCGTGGCCGAACAGGTGAGCATCGGCGCCAGCAGGCTTGCCGGCGCGTTCACCTTTGACCCGCGGCCGCGTCCGCGTCAGCCGATGCTCGCGGGCCGCCTCAGCGGTTCGAAGCTGCAGCTCGCTGACCTCGGGCCGGCGGTGGGTGCGCCAGTGGGCGCGAAGGCCACACCGGGTCGTGTGCTCCCGGATCGCCCGTTCGATTTGCCCGCGCTGCGCGCAATGGACGCGAACGTGTTGATCGATATCGCCGACCTCGATCTCGGCAGCGGCTTTCTCGAGCCGCTGAAACCATTGCGTACCCACCTCGTGCTAGCCGACGGCGTGCTGACCTTGCGCGAGCTCGACGCGCGCACAGGCCAGGGCCAGCTTGGCGGCACGGTGCAGCTCGACGGTCGTGACGCGCAAGCACTGTGGACGGCCGATTTGCGCTGGGCCGGCATTCGGCTCGAGAGCTGGATCCACCAGAAGCGCGCCGCCGACGGTGCACCGCCGTTCGTGACCGGCAGCCTGAACGGCCAGGCGCGCGTGGCAGGGCAAGGCAAGTCGACGGCCGCGATCCTCGGTAGCCTGCGCGGGGGCGTGCGCATGCAGCTCGTCGACGCCACGATCTCGCACCTCGCAGTCGAAGCGGCCGGGCTGGACATCGCGGAAGGCCTGGGCGTGCTGATCAAGGGCGACGACGCGTTGCCGGTGCAGTGCACCGTCGTCGATCTGGTGGCCGAGCAAGGCGTGCTGCGCCCCCGCGTGCTGGTGCTCGACACGCGCAATTCGACCTTGTGGATTGACGGTTCGCTCTCGCTCGCGAGCGAAGCGATGGATCTGCGTGTCGTGGTCACGCCGAAGGATTTCAGCCCGCTGGCGTTGCGTACCCCTTTGCATGTTCGCGGCACGTTCAGCGATCCGAGCATCTCGCTCGACAAGGGCCGGCTGGGCGCGCGACTCGGCGCATCGGCCCTCCTGGCGCTCGTCAACCCGCTGGCGGCGTTGATTCCGCTAGTGGACGTGGGCAGCGGCGCCGACGCGAAGCGCGGTGCCGACGCATGCCGCGCGCTGTCGAACCGAATCGCCGCGACGCCGGTGCTGCCGGCGCCGGCGCCAGCGAAACGCCTGGTCGCGCGCAACAGGTAGGACAGCGGCTACAGCGAGCCGCGGCAGCGTCCGCTGGTTGTGCGCGCGCACGGTTTTCATACTTCGTTCACTTGATCAACAACGAAGTACGACCACCATGAATCTGAATCGACACTGCAAGACCGCACTCGCCGCAGCCGCGCTGTGCGTGGCCACCGGCTCGTTTGGTGCGAATCTGAGCAAGCCCGACTACACGGCCGCGAAGGACCGCATCGAGGCCGAGTACAAGGCCAATCGCAACGCCTGCGACAAGCTCAGCGGCAACGCCAAGGATATCTGCAAGGAACAGGCCCAGGGCAAGGAAAGGGTCGCGCGTGCCGAGCTCGAATACAGCGACTCGGGCAAGCCGGCCGATGCGATCAAGGTCGCTGTCGCCAGGGCCGACTCGACCTACGCGGTCGCCAAGGAAATGTGCGACAACAAGAGCGGCAACGCGAAGGACGTTTGCGTTAGCGAGGCCAAGGCCACGCACACCAAGGCGCTCACCGATGCCCGGTTGACCGAGAAGATCGGCGAGGCGAAGAAGGACGCGGCGCAGGACAAGGATGCCGCCGACTTCAAAGTGGCATCCGAGAAATGCGAGAGTCTCGCCGGCGACGCGAAGGCCGCGTGCGTGAGCGCGGCCAAGGCACGCTTTAACAAGAGCTGAGATCTGCCACAGGTGCCGCAGTGCTCAATGAAACAGCCGGCGTGAGCCGGCTTTTTCTTGGGTGCGCCAGGCTTGGCGCGTAGCGCCGTGACTGGCGCTGTTGACCTCCGCTGTGATGGCGGGGAAGACGACTTGCAGGTGAAAGTCCTCTGCAAACACCAGCGACGAAGGGCCGAACCTGTCATGAGTTGACAGTCACGCCTGCGCTCTCTGCGTGTTCAGGGCACAAGCCTCGGCCAAGGTGAAGGGCCACGGCAACCGCCGCATCGAGACCGGAAGTCTCGATGCGGGGCTATGGTGCTCTATGGGCATCAGGTGACACGATGCACGAAACCAAGCTCGCCGGGACAAGTTGTCCAGTCGACAAGAACGCCGTATGCGGAACCGCACGTACGTTGGTGTGGCGAGGACGGTGAGGGTAACTCACCTCCTACCCGATTGACGATGCCGGCTCAAGGTGCCACATCTTCCCCTTTCGAGTGCGATTCGCCTTCTAGCTCGGCACGGCGCAATTCGTCGGCTTCGGCCGGGTTTGTCGGGCGCGCGGCACGCGCGGCCTCTTCGACCTGGCCCGATTGCACGAACTTGCGCGCCGCCTTGTCGTAGCGGCGGGTGGCGTCGTAGTTGCCTTCGCCCTGAAGGGCTTCGTCCTTGGGGGGCAGTTTCGTTGACTCGTTCATGTCGATCTCCTGGCGGTGGGGCAAGACTCGACGATAAGCAGACCCCGGTTCATGCACGAGCGGAGCGCACCGCGCGATGGCATCGGACAAGGCGCGCGGCAATGTAGGACGCCGCCGATGCATCACTCGACGTCGGCGCTCTGCAGTATCGTCAGAAACGCTGCTAGCGCCGCCGGCACGCGAAGCGAGGGGATCGGCCGTCAACGCCTCGAGCTGCAGCGCCTCGCAATAGCCGCTGCGTCAGACGCGCATCTGGCGTGCCCGGCCGCCCGGCGAACAGCGTCGTGCCGCGGAATGGCGCGGATCGGACTCGATACGCTGCATCAACGTGACAACATCGGTCTCGGCGCGCCCTCGAGCCAACTGGCCAACGTGTTCGCCATCGAACACCAGAGCGCCGATGATGCTGCCACGGGCCAGGTTGGTTCGCCGCGCACGCGTGACGATGTCCTGACGACCTCGAAACGCAGTCTCGATATGTCGAATGTTGCCGCTGCAGTTCGCGGATCGCGCCGGCATCTGTCGTCCCACGATTGACCCAATCGTGGCAGTGAAATTCGTTGCCTGCCACCTTGCTGTGGGTCGGCCGGCGCAGCGCTGAGGAGCGAATCGCGACGCTGCTGGTCGTGCTATTTAAGCGTGCCCGCCGCGCTGCTACCGGGCCGGGACGCGGCCGCAAAGGGCGTGCCGTTCCCCGCTCACGCAGCAGCACATTGCCGATGGTCCGGGCCTGACGACCGGTGCACACGAACAAGACGCTGCGCAAACTCGAGGCGCGCGGTTTTCACCGTATCCAAGATGGGCGACTGCGACTGCTCGATGCCAGGGCGCGCATGACGCGTCTGGCCGATCTCCACGGCGACGGCCCGCCCGCGCCGCGGCCATTGATTTGAAGGGGTGGGCAGCACCCGTGTCGGGCGGGTCCTACGCACGATTCAGCATCGTCCGATCGTCGCGCAGATGCGACCTTGGCATCCTTGGCTCATGGTTCAGGCGACCGGATGGGCCGGTTGACCGCACCCGACGCCAGGAGATGACATGCATCGCGATCATCAGCAGCAATCAGGTTTCAAGACCCACGGCCACGAGCGCAAGGAATGGGGCCGAAGCAGCGACCAGGAGCACCCGATGGAGGCCCGCGAGCATGTCCGCCCGACGGGCAAGACGCAAAGAGCCTACGTTGTTCGCAATGCCGAGGCCAAGCGCCAGATCCGTGAACTTCGCGAGCGCTACTGAGTCTCAACAGTGTGTTCGAACCACTGGTTCGAGCACCGCGCGATCGGAGAGGGGCCGTGCTGTTTTGCGCATCCACCCGTTGGCTGGCGATGTCGATGGCCGCTGTGATGGCCGGGGCAGGCGTCGGCCCGGCGCGCGCGCAAACCGAATTACCCGACACACCCTCATTCGCCCGCGTCGACACGTCGAACATTGTGTCGCGAAGTCTGCCGAGCAAGTGGACGGATCTCACCGAATTGAGTTTTCGGCGCTGGGTGACCCGTGGGCGTGCGGACATCGGCGCGGGGTTCGGCAGCGTTGCACTCATTGATCGCTCGACCGGCATGTTGAGTGCACGGTCCGGCGACGGCGCAGCGGCGACGATGGCTGTCGGCACGATGCTGATGCTCGGCCTGCGCTACCGCACGACCGAGCAGACGTCGATCTATGCCGACGCCATGCATTTGCGCGGCTTGGGCCTGGAGGGCGAAGATCGCATCTTCAGCAAGGTTGGAGTCGAGTTCAAGGCAGCCCAGTCAGACTGGAAGATTGTCTACGGTGGCCTCGGCTTTCAACTGGCCGGCGACGCGCGCATGACGCTGAAACTGCGCCGCGGCGGGCTGGGCATCACCATGCACAGCGCGTTCTGATGCGGCACTGAAACGCCAACCCTGCATCAGGTGCGCCAGCCGCTGGCCCGGCCGGGTGTGCTCGGCCACGACCTTGAGCAGCACCACCAGCGCCGGGCCCAGGAGCAGGCCCCAGAGGCTCCCCGCCGCGCCCCAGAAGACGACGCCGACAAAAACACCGCGGCCGCGCTCATCTTCGCGGCACTGGCTTGCAGCCAGGTGGCCTCACCACAGCGAGAAGATCACCGCGAGCGTGGCAAACACCGCGCTGTCATGGTGGGCTCCCCGAAAAAATGCCCCGGGGTTCACGGAACCCCGGGGCAGACTAGGCAAGCGGCGAGCGTCGCCGCAGGGTTTACGGCCGAACGATGATCGCGTTCTTCACGCTCTTCACGCCGTTGACTTTCATGGCGATGTCCTCGGCGGTCATGCGCTCGTTCGCATTCTTCGCGAAGCCCGAGAGCATCACTGTGCCGTTGAGCGTTTCTACCTTGATCGACGTGGCGTCGACTTCCTTGTTATCGACGTAGCGGGCCTTCAGCGAGGTCGTGATCGCGGCGTCGTCGACGTAGGCGCCGACAGTTTCCTGGCCGCGCTGCACGGCACAGCCGGACGCGGTGGCGAGGACGATCACGGCGAGGACGGAAGCGAGTTGGGTGCGAAGTTGCATGGCAGATCTCCTTGAGGAATGATGAGAGTTTTGACGAGTCCGGGTAGCGCAAGCCCCGCCACCCTGTGGGCGGAACCTAGTCTTGCATCCAATCGCTAAGCTCTTCGGCGTGCTCTTGCTCCTGGCTCAGGATGCCTTCGAGCATCCGGCGCGTGGTCGAGTCCTTGTCGCCAATCAGCGCGATCATCTGGCTGTAGGCCTCGATGGCAACGCGCTCGGCGATCAGATTGGCCTTGATCATGGCCTTCAGGTCGCTCGAGTCGTCGTAGTCGGCATGGCTGCGCTGTGTCAGCTGATCGGGCGAGAAATCGGGCTCGCCGCCGAGCTGCACGATGCGCTCGGCGATCTGGTCGGCGTGCGCGGTCTCCTCCCGCGCATGCACCATGAACTCCTCCGCGATCTTCGGCGACGCAAGGCCCTTGGCGGTGAAGTGATGACGCTTGTAGCGCAGCACGCAGACCAACTCGGTGGCGAGCGAATCGTTGAGCAGCTTGATGATGTCCTCGCGCCACGGGCCATAGCTCGGCGTCACGGCGCCCTGGGCCAGCGAACCTTTTGCCGCGTCCAGGCCGCTCGCATCGAGCACGAGACGCTCGTGTATGGCAACAGGCAACGTGGTCACGTTATCGGACTTGTTCTTGACGGACATGTATGGCTCCTTGAAGGAAGACGGAACTAGCTGGCGGCGCCTATTCCGAGCAGCGCGAGCAGCACGACAACGACGAACAGCACGAGGAAGACGACGAACAAAATTTTGGCGATTCCGGCGGCACTGGCCGCGACACCGGTGAAGCCGAACAGACCGGCAACAACGGCAACCACAGCAAAAATCAGGGCCCACTTCAGCATCGCGTTCTCCTGGTTTTCAAGACCAGCGCGATGCGCCGGACTCAGGGGGTTGTCGATGGAAGGACTGTAGAGACAGCGTCGTTCGCGGCCCATCGGAGCGTGGCGCCTGAGGCTGTAGGACGGGGCCGCGACGCAGCTTCGGTATCGGCCTCGGTGTCTGCCGCGGCCAGCCGCAGCAGCACGCACGAGGGCGCGTCTTCGGCGTCCCAGCGCCAGCTCGCACCGACAGCGCGCTCGACGGCGCCGGCGTGCCTTGCGCGCGCCAGCGCATCGGCGGCCGTCGGGCGGCACAGCAGCACGAGCAGCGAGCGACCATCCCGCCGCAGCGTCAGTTCGGCGTGATCCCAGTGCGAGGGCAGGCACGGCGTGAATGCGATCTTGTGCCCGCGCTGGCGCATCCCGAACATGTGCTCGATAGCAGCGCGGTGCAGCCATGCGGCCGAGCCGGTGTACCAGCTCCAGCCGCCGCGACCCACGTACGGTGCGTGGCTGTACACGTCGCCGGCCATCACATACGGCTCGATCTCGTAGGCGGCGCCGCGCTCGGCATTCGCTGTGCGGTGGGCCGGGCTCAGGTACGTGAAGTAGCGATATGCGGCGTCGCCATGGCCGTTCATCGTCTGCGCGATCAAGGCCCACACGCCGGCGTGCGAATACTGCCCGCCGTTCTCGCGCACGCCCTTCGGGTAGGCCTGGATGTAGCCGGCGCTCGGCCGCGCGTCCTGCAGCGGCGGTGTGAGCAACCTGAGCAGACCGGCGTCACGATCGACGAGATGGTCTTCCATCGCGGTCATCGCCAGCCGCCGCAGGGCCGGTGGCGCGACGCCCGACATCACCGACCAGGCCTGAGCGATCAGGTCGATGCGGCACTCGCTGTTGGTGTGCGAACCCAGCGGCGTGCCGTCGTCGAAGAAGGCGCGCTTGAACCACTGGCCGTCCCACGCCGCGCCGTGCAGCGCGTTGCGCCAGTCGAGCGCAGCGTCGTGCCAGCGCTGCACGCGTGCGGTTTCGCCGCGCGCATGCGCGATCGGCGCGAAGTCCTCGATCAGCTTGCACAGGAACCACGCGAGCCACACCGATTCGCCGCGCCCCTGCGCGCCGACTCGGTTCATGCCGTCGTTCCAGTCGCCCGTCCCCATCAGCGGCAGCCCGTGCGCGCCGGAGCGCAGGCTGCGGTCGATCGCGCGCGCAGCGTGTTCGAACACTGTCGCCCCGTGATCGCTAGCGGTCGGCACGTAGTAGGCATCCTCCGAGCCCTCGGGGATGGTCGCGCCCTCGATGAACAGCACGCGCTCGTCGAGCAGGCTCGCGTCGCCGGTGCATTGCAGGTAGTGCGCGCAGGCATGCGGGAGCCACAACAAGTCATCGGAGAAATGCGTGCGCACGCCGGCGCCGGTGGGCGCATGCCACCAATGCTGCACGTCGCCCTCGGCGAACTGGCGAGAAGCGTTGAGCACGATCTGCTCGCGCAGCATCTGTGGCGCGGCCCAGGCCAGCGCCATCGCATCCTGCAGTTGGTCGCGGAAGCCGAAAGCACCGCCGGCCTGGTAGAAGCCGGCCTTGGCCCAGAGTCGGCAGGCAATGGTTTGGTACAGCAGCCAGCGGTTCACCATCGCGTCGAACAAGGGGTCAGGCGTCTGCACAATGGTCGTGCCGAGCAATGTGTCCCAGACCGCGCGAGCCTCGGCCACGCGTGTCGCGGGGTAGACCGCGGCGGCGCTGGTCGCGACCTGACGTGCCTCCACGGGGTTGGCGCCGAAGCCGATCAGGAACACACATTCGAGCGACGCGCCGGCCGGCAAGGTCAGCCGCGTGGCCAGCGCCGCGCACGGGTCGAGCCCGGCGCCGCTGTGCTGGCCAAAATGGTCCGGCACGGCCAGGCGGCCGCGCGCGTCGAAGCACTCCCGGCGGTCGCAGGTCCAGTCAGGCGTGTCGTCAGCGTCGCCGGCCAAAGCGAGAAAAGCCGTGCCTTCGCCGAAGCCGGCCGAAGCGTCGCGCTGCGTGCAGGTCAGCGCGATGAGCTTGCGCGCCTGGTGACCGGCATCGGCGTGCGCAGGTGCCGGCAGGCGCTGCGTGAACGACGCCGTCGACGTCGTGCTGCGGTCGCCGCGGCCCGCGCCCATCACCCACTCGGCGATACCGATGGCGCGCAGGCGCCGCGTGCGCTGGCCGCGGTTGACAAGCCGCAGGCGCATCTGTTTCACGCCGCTCGCCGCATCGACGCACCACACGGCGTCCACATCGAGGTCGCCCCGCCGATGGCTCACGACGCTGTAGCCCTGGCCGTGCGTGACGCGGTAGGTCGCACTGGGGTCGCCCCAAGCCGACGGCGTGACGCTCCAGAGCTCGCGGTTCTTCAGATCCTGCAGCACGAACCATTCGCCCGGCGGGTCGGCGACCGCATCGTTCGACCACGGCGTGAGCTGATTCAGGCGGCTGTTCACAGCCCAGGTGTAGCCCCCACCCGCCTCGGATATGTGCGCGCCGAAGGCGGGATTCGCGAGCACGTTGACCCACGGCCGGGCAGGCCGCTGGAACACACTCACATCGAATCGGAATTCGCCGTTGCCCGGCACGAAACGGCCTTGCGGCCGGCGCGCCTCGTCCTGCGTGAGGGCGGCGACGGGCAACGCGCTGATTGACTCGGCGAGGCGTTCCTCGAGGGCCTGTTCATGGCGCTCGGCCCATTCCTCCATGTGGTGTGTCAGCGGTCGGCCGTCGGCGTTCAGGTGCACGCGCGCCAGCGTGCGCAGCGTCGCGAGTTCGAGCGCGGAGAGCTCCTCGGCCCGCAGCACATGAAAGCGCGTTGTGGCGGCACCGGGCTGGCCGGCGTTCTGCGCCTCGAACTGCTCGCGCAGGCCGGACACGTCGCGCTGCAAGGCCATGAGGTATGAGCTCGGCTCGGCATTTACTACCACCAGGTCGCAGCCCACGCCGGCCCACGACCACAGGCGCATGGCCTGCACCAGCGAGCGCAGCAGCCCCATGCCTTGCGGCGCGCCGGCCGAAACGAGCACGACCGGGCGGTCGCCCGAGATGCCGAGCCGCCACAGCGCGCGGCGGTCGCAGGGTTCGGCATCGACGAGCGCGACGTCGGGGTCGATCGTGCCCGGTCGGGTCACGCTCATCAGGACGGCCGTGCTCAGGGTCTGGATCGCCGCAAGCGTGTCGGCGCCGACGT
The DNA here is from genome assembly GCA_025360945.1 of Rhizobacter sp. Taxonomy (GTDB): domain Bacteria; phylum Pseudomonadota; class Gammaproteobacteria; order Burkholderiales; family Burkholderiaceae_C; genus LMDS01. Next base: position 14,793 of record JANYBE010000383.1, read on the forward strand.
TGTACTCGCGCAGCCGGATCGCGTTTAGCGTCGCCGACATCAGCGACGCGCGCGCGATCGGGCCGGTTTGGCGGTACTTGTCGATCACCGCGTTGAGCGTGGCGGGGTCGTCGGCTGCGGCGGTGCAGAAGGTGAGGATGGTCTTGCTGTGCGGCAGGAGCTGCACGCGCACGCTGAGCGCGCACATCGGGTCCAGGCCGGTGTCCAGATCGGCATCGGCGTTGGTGGCCAACGGCGCCGGGAAGCCCGCGAGTGGCCGGCTGCCGTCATGGTTGCGGCCGAGCCAGCCGAGTCGCTGCGGCTGCGCGCGCACCGCGCCGATCGACGGCGCGGTCTCGACCAGAAAGTGCGCCGCGTGCAGCCCGTGTTCCGTCTCCAGGCGCGGCTTGCGTTCGAACACCAGCGCCTGGTGCGCGCCGCGCCATTGCGTGCGCAGGAACAGGTTCGAGAAGGCTGGATGGGCCTCGTCGGCGCGTGCGTCGGCGAGCGTGATCTCGAAAGCCGACATCAGCTCCAGATCGAGCGGCCGGTCGCTCAGGTTGCGAAGCTCGACCTGGCGTATCTCGACGTCGTCTTCCGGGCTGACGAAGACGGTGGTGTGGGCCTCGATCTCGGGCCATTGGGCGTCAAAGCAGACGCGGTCGGCGTGGTAGGTGCTGTGATAGTGCGCGCCCGGGTCGGGGGCCGGATGCTGCGTCAGCGACACCGCCTGCGGTTGGCGATCCCAGCGCAGATAGAAGAAACTGCCGTGCGCGTCGCGCAGCGCATCGTCGCGCCAGCGACTGACGCCGACATTGCCCCAGCGGCTCCACCCGGCGCCGTTGGCGCGCAGCGTCACGGTGTAGCGACCATTCGAGAGCAGGTGCGTCGGCGACAGCGCGGTGACGCCGGGCAGCACGTCGCGCAGCAGACCCGGCGAGCGGCGCTGGCGCGGATCGACCGGCGGACTCAGCGGCGGCGCACTGAGCACGGGCACCTCGCGCGGCGCACGTTCGTGCAGCAGCGAGGCGACGGCCTCGATGTGCGCGTTGCCCATGCCCCAGCGGCGAGGCGTGCCGTCCAGCAGGACGTTGGCGATCGCGACGATGCTCATGCCCTGGTGGTGCGCCATGAAGGTCTGGACCGGCATGAAGCCGCCGGGCGCCGACTGGCGCGCCTGCGTGAAATCGAGTGCCTCGATGAAGCCGTAGCGCGAACGCGCCTGACGCGACTCGAGCGCAGCCAAATTGGCGACCGCGCGGTGCGGCGCCATCTGCGCGGCGAGCGCGGTTGCGTAGGGCGCGATCACGAGTTCGTCGCGCGGCGTGCGGCGCAGCGCCAGGCGCGGTACGCCCTGAGGGGCGTACTGATAGGCCAGCGTGTGGTCGCTCGCGGCGTACGCGGATTCGGAGATGCCCCAGGGCACGCCGTGCTCTTGGCCGAACGCCATCTGCTCGCGCAGCGCCGCATGGCCGGCGTCGCTGAGCACGCTGCCGTGTGGTTCGTCGAGCACCAGCGTGGGCATCAGGTACTCGAACATCGAGCCCGACCACGAGCGCAGCCCGGCATAGCTGCCGACGGCGTAGAACGGCCGACCGAGCGCGGCCCAGTGCGCGACCGGCACGTCGCCCTTGGCGATCGCCAGCAGGCTGGTCAGGCGTGACTCGGAGGCCAGCAGGTCGTAGTAGCTCGCGTCGGGCTGCTGTTCGGCGACGCGGTAGCCGATGTGCAGCAGTTGGCGCTTGCGGTCGTACAGAAAGCCGAAGTCGGGCGCCCAGGCGTGGGCCTCGCAGCGACTGGCGAGCGCGTGCAGGCGCAAGCTGGTCTCGGTGTCGGTCGGCTGTGCCACATGTACGCGCGCATCGAGCAATGCGCTGCGGATTGTTGCAATGTGGTCGGCCACCCGCCAGGCGAAGTCGCTCATTGCGGTAGGTGCCAGCGCGGCTACATCGTCGGGCATCAGCGGCGCGAGCTCCTCTGCCGCTGCACGCAGCAGCTCCTCGAGCCTATCGGGTGACGTGGATGCCTCGGCGAGCGGGTCGGGCAGGGCGAGCAGGCGCACGATCGCGCTAGCGGGCATCGACCCGCGCGCGGTCGCGAGAAGGGGCGCGAGCCGCATGCTGGACGCGCGCAGCGCCCGTCGCACCGCACTCGTGTCGGCGGGTGCGCGGGCCAGCTCGCGGCAGGCCTGCGCGACCGCGAGCAGGTGGCCGCTGAGGTTGCCGCTGTCCACGGTGGAGACGTACATCGGCAGCAGCGCCGCCTTGGTCTGCGTGTCGATCCAGTTCACCAGGTGGCCGCGGTGATGCGGCAGCTGGTCCAGCGTTGCGAGCGTCGCCTCGAGACGCGCGAGCAGATCCTGCGTGCCGATCCAGCCGAACTGGCGCGCGCAGCCGATGCTGAGAAGGTACAGGCCGATGTTGGTCGGCGACGTGCGATGCGCGACCATCGTCTGCGGCGAAAGCTGCAGATTGTCGGGTGGCAAGTGGTTGTCGTCGGGACCCACGCAGCGCTCGAACAGACGCCAGGTGTCGCGCGCGACAGCCTCGAGATGCGCTTGGTCCGAGGCCGGCAATGCGGCGTCGCGCCGTTGCGGCACGGGGCGGCTGACCCACCAGGTCCAGACCGGCGATGCAGCCCAGATCGCACACAGCAGCGTGCTCAGCCACGGCGTTGGTGTGTGCAACAGCAGCAGAGCGATCCACAAGCCAAATGCGGTGAGCGGCACCGCGATGTGCTTGCGCGCCAGCACGCGCAGGTCGGTCGAGGCCGAGGCCTGTGCGGCCGCGGCGGTGGTCCATTCGAGCAGGTCGCGCCGGCTCACTGTCATGCGGTAGATCGCACGTGCGACCGCGTCGACGCTGGCCAGCGCGAGCTGCAGCAACTGCGCTCCCAGCCAAAGCGCGCTGCCGAATGCACGGCGCAGGTCGGCGAAGGCCTGACGGTAGAAGTGGCGCTTTGCGATGTTGTCGTGGCTGGGCGCGAAGCCGGCGACCGCGCCCATCAGCGGTCCGGCGATGTAGGCGGCGAGCACCAGCGCCAGCGTCACGCCGGGCGCGAGGAAGTGGCCGCCGAGCGCCATCAACAGCAGTCCGAGCGACATCGGTGCGACCAGCGAGCGGCGCAGGTTGTCGACCATCTTCCAGCGGTTGATCGCGCGCATCGCATACGCCTTGCGCTGCACCAGGAACGGCAGCAACTGCCAGTCGCCGCGGGTCCAGCGGTGCACGCGCGAGGCGGCCACGTCGGCGTGGAACGGCGCGTCCTCGATCACGCTGATGTCGGTCACCGCGGCGCATCGCGCGAGCGAGCCCTCGAGCAGGTCGTGGCTCAGCACCTGGCCGCCAGCCAGGCGCTGCGACAACACCGCGTGCATTGCGGCGACATTGAGCAAGCCCTTGCCGGTGAAGCTGCCTTCGCCGAAGACGTCCTGATAGACCTCGGAGCTGGCGATACTGTACGGGTCGATGCCGCACTGGCCGGCGAACAGCCAGTGGTACAGCGTGATTTCCTTCGGCGCCGGCAGTGGCGTTGCCACGCGCGGCTGCAGGATGCCGTAACCGTGCGTGACGACGCGCGTCACCGGGTCGACGACCGGCTGGTTGTGCGGGTGCGCGGCGACACCGACGAGGTCGCGCAGCCGGCCCGGCGGCAGCTGGGTGTCGCCATCGAGCGTGACGATGTAGCGCGTGTTGGGTTCGACGCGCGAGGCGTCGCCGAGGTCCACGAAAACCGGCGCTTGCGCCCCCGGCGCTGCGAGCAGCGCGATCAGCTGTTCGAGCTTGCCGCGCTTGCGCTCCCAGCCTATCCAGCGCTGCTGAGTCTCGCTGAACACGCGTTCGCGGTGCAGCACGATGAAGCGTGGCGCGCGATCGACAACGACCTGGCTCGGCGCGTAGCGTCGATTCAGCGCCGTCACCTCGCGCACCGCCGCGTCGAGCAGCGCCGCGTCGGCGTCGAGACTCGGCGTTTCGGCATCGGCCCAGTCGGTCAGCAACGCGAACTGCGCATGCGGCTCGGGGTTGGCGAGGTGGTGGAGTTCGAGCCGGTGGGCCAGCTCGGCGGCTGAACCCGGTGCGGTCAGCAAGCCGGGAATCACGACCATCACACGGTGCTCGGCCGGGATGCCGTGGGTGAGCGCAAGCCGCGGCAGGTGGCTGGTCCGCGCCGATTCGCTGATGAGCCGGTTGATCACCGCCACCACCGCCTCGGAGGCCGGTACCAGCATAAGCGCAGCCGTCATCAGCGTCAGCCACAATGGGGTGCTGGCGCCGGGCAGCGCGGCACTGTTGCGCACCATGATCCACGCGACGAGGACTAACGTTCCCGCACCCAGGCTGCCGAGGTAGACCGGCAGTGCCGCGCGGTAACGCCACCCGCGCCAGGTAGTGGCGGCGGTGTCGTGCAGGTCTAGGCGTTCGAGCAGTTCGCGCCGGCCTGGCCCGCGCAACCAGTGGCTCGCGTCGCGGTCGGCGCCGTTCATCAGCGCGAGCAGCGTGCGCGTCACCTCGGTCTCGTCGCGACCGCTACGGCGCGCGAGTTGCTCGATCGCATGCAGGGTGACGTCGCGAGTGTCGGTGCGCTCGGCCTCGAAGGTCGGCGACCCGAGCAGCACCTGGATCGTCGCGCTCGTGTGGCCGACGATGAGCTGCCAGTCGGCGTTGTCGATCGCGCGCAACGAACCGATCGCGTTGCTGACGCTGAGGTTGTCGGCCGCCTGTTCGGCGGGCTGCTGCACCTGGGCGGCCGCCAGGTCGGGCAGCGTCCTTAGCAGCCAGTCGCGGTGCCGCGCCGGGCCTGTGGCGCGGTGATCTTGCAGGCGCTGCGCCATCTGAACCAGAAACACGCGGCCGACACCGCGCTGTTCGAGCAGCGCGAGCAAGGCGTCGAGATCGCCCAGCGCCCAGCTGTCGATGCGGTCGCAGACAATGTTGGCGAGCTCGCGTGCGGCCTTGTTGCAGGCCAGGCGCTCGGCGAGCCGGCGCAGGTTTTCGACCAGTACGACACGCAGCGTGGTCGGCAGCGCCCAGAGTTCCCCGAGGTCGAGCGCGCGCGTTTCCTGGTAGGCGTTTAGGAAGTGTTCGAGCAGCTCGTCGTCAAACGCGCCATCGGTGTGGGCGACGAAGGCCCAGGCGACGCCGTAGACGCGCGGCAGGCCAGCCAGCGGCTCCTCGACCAGCACCGGCAGCTTGCGGAAATAGCGCCGCGGCAGCCCCTCGTGGATCGCTTCGAGCTGACTCTCGATCAGATGGAAGTTGTCGAGAAGCCACTCGGCCGCCGGGCTCATCTGGTAGCCGCTGTGCGCCTGCTCGCCGATGTATGCATGGGCCTCGCGAAGCGTGCGTATGTTCTCCTGTAGGCGCGGGAAGAACGCGGCGCGCCGCAGTGCCGCACGGGCCTCGGCGCGATGGGTCTCGCCCAGGCTGCGGCCGTGCTGCGCGAAGCGCTCGCGGCCGAAGATCTCAGACCGGATCGGCGGTTCGACCCGGCCCCGCGCGGGGTCGAGAATGGCGCGGACTTCGGACGGGACGTCGGGGATCAGCCTCAACAGGTCGGGCCGATTCATGGCTGGCGTACTCGCTGTGGCGTGGGAATCTGATCAGAGCCAAATCGAGGCAACGCCGATGACGGCACCGGCGATCATCAGGGTGGTCACGAAGTGTCCGGCGACGAAGTCATGCACCGCGTCGACGCTGCAGCGCAGCGTGAACCATCGGCCGCGGCAGCCGTTGCAGCTGCTCACGTGCGCGCCGAGCGCATCGAGCTCGGCAGGCGTCGTGTCGCCGGCCTCGGCCGCGGTGGAGGTGGTCCAGCGCGGCCAGGCGAGGGTACGAGGGTTCATCGCGCGTCCCGACCGCCGCGGCTGCTGAAAAGGCCGAGCAGCGCCATCAGCGCGGCACCGGCGACGGCGGCGATCAGCACCGCCTTCAGCGGCTCGTCGCGCACGCGCCCAGCAGTGGCGTCGGAGGCCTTGAGGGCCTGCTCGCGCAGCCGGCTGGTGGTGTCGCGCAACGCATCGACACTGCGACGCACTGCGGTTTCGGCCTGGGCAGACCAGCGATTGATCGCCGGCGAGGCGTGATCGCGCGCACCGTCGACCGTGTCGTTCATGCGGTCGAAGGCGGCGTTGGCAACGCTTTGCGTGGAGCGCAGGGCGTGGTGTGCGGTCTGTGCGGCCTGGTCGGCGATGTTGCTCGCTCCGTCGGCGAGAGGCATGGCGCGGGACATCGTGGTCATGGGGATTCCTTGAAGGAGACGGGTGTGGGGGCGCGCTGCGTCACTTGCGGATCAGGCCGAACAGGAAGCTGGCGATGGCCAGCACGGCGAACAGGATGAACAGCAGCTTGGCGATGCCGGCGGCGCCGGCAGCGATGCCGCCGAAGCCGAACAGCGCGGCGATCAGCGCGATCACGAAGAAGACAACGGCGTAGTGCAGCATGGCGGGCTCCTGGTTTAGGGCGGGATGGCATCGGGTTCGACGCGGTGAAGCCAGTGTGGACCGCGCCCCCGCGTGAAACGATAGGTCGCGCCGCCGATGCCTTGTCGGGCAATCGAACCCCTCGGTGTAGGACAACGCCCACGCGGCGCCGTCCCGCGGTCGTGGGTCAGCCCGAAACGCGGCTTTCGGGCAGCTGGGCCACGATCAGCGTGCCCTGGCCAGGCGCCGAGCTGAGCACCATGCGGCCGCTTTCGGACTCCAGCCGGTAGCGCATGCCCAGCAGCCCGTGCGCGCTGGTGCGCGGCAGCTTGATATCGAAGCCGACGCCATCGTCGCGCACCGAGACGCGCACGACTCCCTCCTCGGCTGCGAGCCGGATCTCGACCTTGCTGGCGTTGGCGTATTTGCTGATGTTGGTCAGGGCTTCCTGGACGAGGCGATAGACCGTCAGCTCGCCGCTCGGTCGCAGCGAGACGGGCTCGAGCGCACGGTCCACCGGTACCTCGCTGCGGCCGGACCACTCGGTGACCAGGATCTCAAGTGCGGCGACCAGGCCGAGATTGCTCAGCGACGAAGGGCGCAGATCCTCGATGATCCGGCGCTTCAGCGCGATACCGCTGTTGAGTGCGTCGTTCAAATGCTGGACGCGCTCGGTGATTTCCGGCGTCGGCGTACCCAGTCGCGACTTGAGGCGTGCGACGTCGAGTTTGGCCGCGGTGAGCAGCGCGCCCAGCTCGTCGTGGAGTTCGCGCGCCAGATGGCTGCGCTCGTCCTCGCGCGCCGTCTGCAGGTGGCGCGCGAGCTCGGTGAGGTGGTCGGTGCGCTGCGCCACCTCGATCTCGAGCTGGTCGCGCTCGGCCTGCACGACGCGGCGCTGCTCATCGCGCTGGTCTACCAACGCCGAGGTCTGGCGCAGGTACATGAACAGAGCCAGCAGGCTCAGCGCCGTCATCGCATTCACGCCGATGCGGTTGAGCTGCAGCGTCTGTGCCACGCTGCGCCGCCCCTCCTCGACGCGCGCGGTCTCAAGCGCCAGCAGCTCCTCGCTCATCGAGCGCACCGTGTCCATCTGCTCCCGGCCGATGTTGCTCAGCACAAGTGCCTTCCAGGCCTCGTCCTTGCCTTCGTCGTAGAGCTTGAGCGTGACGCCCAGCTCGGAGAGCTTGTTGTGCGAGGCCGACGCGACGCGCTTTATCAACTCCGCTGTGCGCGGGTCGGCGCCGTAGTAGGTGGTGAGCCAGTCCAGTGCCTGCGCGGCCTGTACCTTGCCGGCCTGGTAGGGGCGCAGATACTCCTGGCGCCCGGTGAGCAGGTAGCCGCGTTGGCCCGTCTCGGCGTCGGTCAGGCTACGCCAGAGCTGCTGGATCGTGGTGCGCGCCAGGCCTTGTTGCCCCAGGCTTTCGAAGGTCGACGAGGCCTGCTGGTACGAGCTTTCGCTGATCAGGAACATCGCAACGGCGGCCAGCGCAGCGAGCGGAAACGCGAATGGGCTGCGTCGCAGGGCCGAAAGTAGTTTCACGGACATCGCTGGCCCCTTAGACTCACGTCAAACAGGACTTCAGACACAGCACCATGATTCGAGTTGCCATCGTCGATGATCACGCCATCGTGCGTGCGGGTCTGCGTCAGTTTCTTTCCGAGCAGGTCGACCTCACTGTCGTGGCCGAAGCCGCTAACGGCCGCGAGGCGCTCGACATCGTTCGAAAGGGCGAGGTCGACGTCATGGTGATGGACCTGTCGATGCCCGACCAGAGCGGCGTCGACGCGCTCGCCGGCATCAAGGCGCGTGCGCCGGACCTGCCTGTGCTGATCCTGAGCGGTTTTCCCGAAGAGCACTACGCGACCACGCTGCTGCGCCAGGGCGCGAGCGGTTACCTCAACAAGGACTGCGACCCCGAAGAGATCGCCAAGGCGATCCGCACGGTTCACCGCGGGCGCAAGTACATTACAGCCGGTGTGGCCGAGATGCTCGCCGAGGGGCTGAGCGGCGCGGGCGACAAGCCGGCGCACGAGCAGCTGTCGGAGCGCGAGTTCCAGGTGTTCCTGCGCCTCGCCAAGGGCGAGACGATCGGCCACATGGCCGACAGCATGTCGCTCAGCGTCAAGACGGTGAGCACCTACCGTACGCGCGTGATGGAGAAGATGGGTCTGGCCTCGAACAGCGACCTGACCTATTACGCGCTCAAGAACGGACTGATCCAGTAGACCGGCGCTCGGCCTCGCGGGGCCGATCCGCTCAGACGGGCGCAAGATCACCGTGGCCGGTCTCGCCTTCGGCGAGGCGCGCGCAGTACAGGATCAGCAAATCGATCTCGTTCGACTTGTCGAACACCCTGCTCGCACCGAGCTCGATGCACTTGCGGCGCATGTCGGGCGTGGCGTAATTGCTGAGCACCACAAGGCTCGCCGGGCGCTTCATGTTGCTCGCGGCGCGCAGCACGCCCAGACCGGAGCCGGTCTTCAGGAAGATGTCGATGATTACAAGATCGCACTCCTGGCCGGCGTCGATGAGCCAACTGACGGCGCCGGGTTCGTCGACTGCAGTGCCGACGACCCGAATCGGTGCGAGTTCTTCGAGGGCGGCAATCAGGTTTTCGCGGATCACCGCGCTGTCTTCGACGATGAAGGCTTTGAGAGGGGTCATGACCGACTGGTTTTTCGGGCAACGGGAAGCATTTGAGCCGGGAGCCTCGATACAGCGATCGAAATCAAAGCCGCACCCACTCACAAGACGCTGTAGCGGGCGCCCGATTCTTCCCCACTTCACGGCCGGATTCAATCGCGGATCATCCCGTCGCCGTGTCGGACAACGCCTACACGTCCCCGTTTCGAACGCCTGCCAGAATCGGCCCATGCACGCTGCCCTCGCGCGTCTCGCGACTCTCACCCTCACGCTGACGGTTGCCACCGCGGCGTGCGTGGCGGCGCCGGTCGTGGTCGGCTCCAAGCGCTTCACCGAGTCGTACATTCTCGGCGAGATCGTGCGCCAGACTTTGCAGGCACAGGGCATCCCCGCCGAGCACCGACAGGGGCTGGGCAACACGGGCATCCTGGAACAGGCGCTGGCCAGCGGCGCGGTCGATGTCTACCCCGAGTACACCGGCACGATCGTGCGCGAGCTGCTGAAGCGGCCGCAGGGCAATGCCAGCCCGACGCTTGCCGAGCTCAACGGATGGCTCGCGCCACGTGGTCTGAAGGCTTTGGTGCTTCTGGGTTTCAACAACACCTACGCGCTGGCGATGCTCGAGTCGCGCGCGGCCCAACTCGGGATCACGCGCATCTCCGACCTCGTTCAACCGAAGGCACAGACGCTGCGGCTCGGCCTGTCGCACGAGTTTCTTGAGCGCGGCGATGGCTGGCCGGCGCTGAAGGCCGCGTACACGCTGCCGCTCGCGGCCCCGAACGGCCTCGATCACGGCTTGGCCTACGACGCGATCAGCGCCGGCCGCGTCGACCTGATCGACATCTACGCGACCGATGCGAAGGTCGGCCGCTACCGCTTGCGTGTGCTGCAGGACGATCTCGGCTTCTTCCCAAAGTACGACGCGGTGCTGCTGATGCGTGCCGGCGTCGACGACCGCCCGCTGGCGCGGCTTGAAGGTCGCATCGATGCGAAGACGATGATCGCGATGAATGCGCAGGTCGAGCTCGACGGGCAGAGCTTCGCCGAGGTTGCGAAACAGTTCGTCGCAGGCACGGTACCGGTGGCGGGTGCGGGGCGCCAGAGTTTCATTTCGCGGCTGTTCGCGCCGGACCTGGCGGCGCTCACCGTGCAGCACCTGATGCTGGTGTTCGGTTCGTTGCTGATCGCGATCATCGTCGGGGTGCCCATGGGCGTCGCCGCGTGGCGCTGGCCGCGCAGTTCGGCATGGCTGCTCGGTGCGGTGGCCGTGCTGCAGACCGTGCCGTCGCTGGCACTGCTCGCGTTCCTGATCGCGCTGATGGGCCGCATCGGCCTTGGGCCGGCGCTGATCGCGCTGGTCCTGTACGCGTTGCTGCCGATCGTGCGCAACACGCACGCGGGCCTGCGTGGCGTGCCGCAAGGTCTGGCGCAAGCGGCGCTGTCGCTCGGGCTGACGCCGCGCCAATGCCTGCGCGAGGTGCAGCTACCACTCGCGCTGCCGATGCTGATGGCGGGCGTGAAGACGGCCGCGGTGATCAATGTCGGTACCGCGACGCTGGCGGCTTTCATCGGAGCTGGTGGCTACGGCGAGCGCATCGTCGCGGGGCTGGCGGTCAACGACACCGGCGCGATGCTGGCCGGCGCGGTACCGGCGGCGGTACTTGCATTGCTGGTGCAGGCAGTGTTCGAAGGGATCGAGCGCAGGCTGCTGCGACAATCCATCTATGCCGATTGACTGGATCCTGCTTACGCTTGTCGTTCTGTTGTTGTTGCTCGTGGTGTGGAGCTCGTTTCGACGCACCGATCACGGGCCTTTGAAGACGCTGCGTGCAGACATTCAGTCCGATGTGCAGCAATTCGAACGCGGCATGCGCGACGAGGTCGCGCGCAGTGCGGGCGCTACGCGCACCGAGCTGTCGAACACCTTGGCCGCGTTCCAGCAAACCCTGCTGACACAGCAGGGCGACGTGGCGCGCACGCAGAACGAGCAGATCGACGGCTTTCGCAACCAGCTTGCGGCGATGCAGCAGCACCAGGCCGACGCGTTGCAGCGCTTCTCGCAAACGCTCGCCGAGCAGCTGCGGGCGCTGGCCCAGAGCAACGACGTGCGGCTGAACGAGGTGCGCACGATGGTCGAGGCCAAGCTGAGTGCGATCCAGGCCGACAACGAGAGGAAGCTCGAGCAGGTGCGCGCCACCGTCGACGAGAAACTGCATGCGACGCTGGAGCAGCGCCTCGGCGAAAGCTTCAAGCAGGTTGCTGACCGGCTTGATCAGGTGCACCGCGGGCTCGGCGAGATGCAGACGCTGGCCAAAGACGTGGGCTCGCTCAACCGGGTGCTGAACAACGTCAAGTCGCGCGGCACCTTCGGTGAGGTGCAGCTGGCCGGCTTGCTCGAACAGGTGTTCACGCCCGACCAGTACGGCGTCAACGTCGAGACCGTGCCGCAAAGCGGCGCACGCGTCGAGTTCGCGATCAAGCTGCCGGGGCGGCGCGACGACGGGCTGCCGCTGTGGCTGCCGATCGACGCGAAATTCCCGCGCGAGGACTACGAGCGGCTTCTTGACGCGCAGGAACGTGGTGACAAGCCCGAGGCCGAGGCCGCGGGCCGCGCGCTTGAGCTGCGGCTGCGGCTCGAGGCGAAGACGATCCGCGAGAAGTACGTCGCGCCGCCGCACACGACCGAGTTCGCGATCCTGTTCGTGCCGACCGAAGGTCTGTATGCCGAGGCTTTGCGCCGCCCTGGTTTGATGGAAGCGCTGCAACGCGAATACCGCGTCACGTTGGCCGGGCCGACGACGTTGCTCGCCACGCTGACGAGCCTGCAGATGGGCTTTCGCACGCTCGCGCTCGAGAAGCGCTCGGCCGAAGTGTGGGAAGTGTTGGGCGCGGTGAAGACCGAGTTCGGCAAATTTGGCGACGTGCTGGCCAGGACCAAGAAGAAGCTCGACGAAGCGAGCAGCACCATCGACCTCGCGCAGACGCGCACCAACGTGATGACGCGCAAGCTCAAGTCGGTCGAGGCGCTGTCGGATACGCGCACGCAGTTGCTGCTGCCCGGCGCTCAGGCCGAGATCCCCGACGACGAGAATGGCTGACGCGTCGCGGCCCGCCGCGAATCCCGCCGGCATGCTGGTCGCGTTGATTGTCGGCCAGATCTGTCTGCACTCGACCATGGCCGGGGTGCGCATGGCGTCGCCGCTGTGGGTGCTGAATCAAAGTCATTCGGCCTGGACGGTTGGCGTGCTGATGGGCTTGTTCGCCGCCGCACCGATCGCGCTCGCGTTGCACGCCGGGCGGCTTGCCGACCGCTATGGCTACCACCGGCCGCTGTACCTTGCGGTCAGCCTCACGGCGGCCGGCGGTGGCTGCGCGCTGCTGGCGACCTGGTGCCCGATTCCGCTGGACTTCTTCGTGCTGTGTCTGGCCGCCACGCTGACCGGCGCCGGTGCGAATTTCGGCCTAATCACGATCCAGCGTACCGCGGGGCGCAGTGCGGTCGACTCGACCGAGTTGAAGCGCGTGTTCAGCTGGCTGGGCCTCGCGCCGGCCTTGTCGAACGTCGCCGGCCCGGTGCTCGCCGGCGTATTGATCGACCACGGCGGATTTCGCGTCGCGTTCGGTGCGCTGATGCTGTTGCCGCTGTTGGGCCTGTGGTGGGGGCGGCGCGTGCCGGTCGAGGTGCCGGTGCCGGGTGCCGCGCGCGCGCGGGCGCAGAGTTCATGGAATCTGCTGCGCACGCCGGGGCTGCGGCGACTGTTGGCGGTGAACTGGTTGCTTTCGGCGAGCTGGGATGTACATGCGTTCGTCGTGCCCATCCTCGGGCACGAACGGGCCTTCAGCGCGTCGGCCATCGGCCTCGTGCTGGGTGTGTTCGCGACCGCAGTGGCCGTGGTCCGGGTCCTGATCCCGGTGCTCGCCCATCGGCTGCGCGAGGGGCAGGTGCTGGTCGGCGCGATGTTGTGGACCGGCGCTGTGTTCTCGGTCTACCCGCTGGTGCACTCGGCGTGGATGATGGGTGTGTGCGCGGCGCTTCTCGGCCTCGCACTGGGGTCGGTGCAGCCGATGATCATGACCACGCTCCACCAGCTCACGCCCAACGACCGGCACGGCGAGGCAATCGCGCTGCGTTCGATGACGATCAACTTCTCGTCGGCGGTGATGCCGTTGATGTTCGGCGTGGCCGGCGCCGCGCTCGGTGCCGCATCGCTGTTCTGGGTGATGGGCGCGGCCGTGGCGGCCGGCAGCGCGCTGGCGCGCCACATCGGCGCACCGGCTGCGGTCAGAACTTGATGCCGGTGGGGCTTGCTGCTGCCGGTGCAGCCGCCTCGGGGGCCGCCGGGGCTGCGGTCTCGGGCGCACGTGCAGCGCGCGTGATGATCGGCGCTGGGGCGGCGTAAACGTAGCTCGGTGGAAGGCGCGATTCGCGCGGGTAGCCGGCCGCGTCGAGGTACGAGGACCAGACCTCCAACGCGAAACCGCGCAGCGTCTGGCTGCCAATGCCCAGCGCAGGCACGTCACGACCACCGGAGATGCGCTCGAGCGCATCGGAGTCTTCGGTGCTCAGCACCTGCTTTTCGGCGTAGGGGATGCCGCGCTGGCGCAGCAACTGGCGCGCGGTGTTGCACGGATCGCATGCGCCGCTGATGGTGTAGAGCGTGACCGGGTAGCGCGAGGCGGGCTGGCGCAGCTCGAGTGGCAAAGCGGCGTCGGGGTTGACCGAGCCGCCGCCCGCTTTCGCGGTGAGCGGAACGACTTTTCCTACGGTGCTCGCAGGCTGTCGGTCGGTGTAGGTGATCTTGCCATCTGGGCCGACGACCTTGTATTGTGCGTGACTGGGCAGCGCCGCGAGCAACGCGAGCAACGGGGCCCAGCGCAATGCAGCGGACCAGGTCATGGACGGGCGGTGAAGGTTCATCGGGGCTCCGCTAGTGTGAATTCGCTTGTCTGAATCAGCCGACTGGTGAATCTACCGCACGCGTTGCGGCGCTTCAAGACGAGGTGTTCAGGCCCTGATGTCTCAACAGCGCATCGATGCGTGGCTCGCGGCCACGAAAGGCCTTGAAGCTGTCCAGCGAGCTGCGGCTGCCGCCGGTTTCGAACACGCTCTCGCGCAAGCGCCGGCCAGTCTTCACGCTGAGCACGCCACCGTCTTCCGGGGTGGTTTCTTCGAACGCGCTCCAGGCGTCGGCCGACAATACCTCGGCCCACTTGTAGCTGTAGTAACCCGCGGCATAGCCGCCGCCGAAGATGTGCGAGAAGGTGTTGAGCGGGCGCGCGAATGCGGGCGGCTGGATCAATGCCACCTCGGCGCGCACCTCGGCGACGAGCTGTTGAACGCGGTCCTGCGCGCCGGGCTCGGTGTGCAGGCGCATGTCGATCAGCGCGAGTTCGACCTGGCGCAGCGTGTCCAGCCCGCTGTGGAAGTTCTTCGCCGCGAGCATGCGGTCGAAGAGGGCACGCGGCAGCGGGGTGCCGGTGTCGACGTGCGCGGTCAGGTGCTTGACTACGTCCCACTCCCAGCAGAAGTTCTCCATGAACTGGCTCGGCAGCTCGACCGCGTCCCACTCGACGCCGGAGATGCCCGAGACGCCGATGTCATCGATCTGCGTCAGCATCAGCTGCAGGCCGTGGCCGAACTCGTGGAACAGTGTCGTCACGTCGTCATGCGTGAGCAGCGCGGGGCGAGTCACGCCATCGGTCGTGATCGGCGACGCAAAATTGCAGATCAGGTTCGCAACCGGCGTTTGCAGCCGGCCTTCGGGGCGCAGCCAGCGGTCGCGCACATCGTCCATCCAGGCGCCCGGGCGCTTGCCCGGACGCGCGAAGATGTCGAGGTAGAACTGGCCGACCAACTGCGGCGCGGCGTCGCCGACGGGCGCACGCTCGATGCGAAAGAAGCGCACGCTCTCGTGCCACACCGGTGCGGAGTCGGGGCGGATGCGCACCTCGAACACCGTCTCGATAATGTGGAACAGGCCTTCGAGTACCTTGGGCTCGGTGAAGTACTGCTTCACCTCCTGTTCGCTGTATGCGTAGCGCCGTTCCTTCAGGCACTGAGCGGCGAATGGAATGTCCCAGGCCTGCAGGTCATCCAGGCTGAGCTCGCCGCGCGCGAACTCGCGCAGCGCGGCCAGATCGCGCTCGGCGCCGGGGCGGGCGCGCTTGCCCAGGTCATGCAAGAACTCGATCACCAGCGCGGGCGAGCCGGCCATCTTGGGCACCAGTGACTGCTCGGCCGGGTTCGCGTAGCCCAGCAGTTGCGCTTCTTCCTGGCGCAGCTTGAGGAGCTCGCGGATCAGCCTCGTGTTGTCCAGCGCTGCGGTGCCGAACTCGCTCGCCCGCGTGGCGTAGGCGGTGTACAGCCTCTCGCGCAATGCGCGGTTCTGCGCGTATTGCATTACCGGCAAAAAGCACGGGATGTGCAGAGTGAGCTTGTGGCCGGGCTGATCGCCCGCTGCGTTGCGTGCGGCCTGTTTCACGTCGTCGGGCACACCGATCATTTCGTCGGCACTCGCGTGGTACGCGTAGCCGTCGGTCGCGTCGAGCACGTGTTCGGAGAACTTCTGGCAAAGCTCGGCCTGCAAGTCCTGCAGCTGTGCATGGCGCGTCTTCGCGGCGCCTTCGAGCTCCGCGCCGGAGAGCTTGAAGTCGCGAATCGCGTTGTTCAGCGCACGCTGACGCGGCGCACTCAACTGCGCCGAGCGCGGATCGGCGAGCACGGCCCGGTACTTCGCGAAGAGGCGCTCGTCGGCACCGACGCGGGTATAGAAGTCCACGACGCGCGGCATGTTCTCGGTATAGGCGCTCCGCAGCTGGGGCGAGTCGGCGACCGCGTTCAGGTGGCTGACCGCGGCCCACGCGCGCGACAGGCGCTCGGTCGCGACATCGAGCACCGCGGAAAGCGCGTCGTACTCGGCCGGCACAGCGTCGCTTGTGGCCAGGCCGAGAGCGGCGTTCGCGTCGGCAAGCAGCGTGCTCAGCGCGGGCGCGATGTGCTCGGGCCGGATCGCGTCGAAGCGCGGCAGGCCGCCGGTGTCGAGCAGGGGGTTGGTCGTGGTCGTCATTGGATCTCTCTCAGTGGGCGACGCGCTCGGCGGCTTCGATTGTGTTCACCAGCAGCATCGCGCGCGTCATCGGGCCGACGCCGCCGGGCACCGGCGTCATCCAGCCTGCGACCTCGCAGACGCCGGCGAAATCAACGTCGCCGCACAGCTTGCCTTGGTCGTTGCGATTCATGCCGACGTCGATCACGATCGCCCCTGGTTTGACCATGCCGGCCGTCAGCACGTTGCGGCGTCCAACCGCGGCGACGACGACGTCGGCCTGCCGCGTGTGCATGCCGATGTCAGCCGTCGCACTGTGGCAGATGGTGACGGTCGCGCTGGCTTGCAAGAGCAGCAGCGCCATCGGCTTGCCGACCGTGTTGCTGCGGCCGATCACGACCGCGTGCTTGCCGCGCAGGTCGGCACCGGTAGTCGCAATCAGGTTCATGCAGCCGTACGGTGTGCAGGGGCGAAACCCTGCCAGGCCGGTCATCAGTTCGCCGGCCGAGAGCACCGAGTAGCCGTCGACGTCCTTGGTCGTGGCGATGCGTGCGATCACCTTGTGCGGGTCGATGTGTTTGGGTAGCGGCATCTGCACCAGGATGCCGTGGATTGTCGGGTCGGCATTTAGCGCGGCAATGCGCGCCAGAAGATCGGCCTCGGACAGGCTCGCGCCGTAGCGCTCGAGCACCGAGCGCACGCCGCTGGCCTCGCAGTCGGCGACCTTGTGCTTGACGTAGACCTGCGAGGCCGGGTCGTCGCCGACCAGGATCACCGCCAGGCCCGGTGTGTGGCCGCGGGCGGCAAGGGCGGCC
>JANYBE010000402.1 GCA_025360945.1 Rhizobacter sp.
CGACGCTGGACGACCCGGAGCGGACCGTGCATCCCGGTAGAGCGGACATTCGTCTGGCCGATGTCGTTCCGTCGAGACGTAGTCGTTGGGCGGCAGCGCGCAGCAAAATGCTCGCAGTTCGCCGGTGCGGATGCCCGAATCGGTGCTCCCCGCGCATCTCCGTCACCGTCAATCTCGGCTGCGCGTGTTCTTCGACTGGACGGTCGGCAGGCTCACGCTCGCCAAGTGCGCCTTGACTAGCGACGCTTGCAGCCGCTTCAGCCCGTTCGCGCCGCCCTTCTCAAGTGACAACGTGACGGAAGCGCTCTGCTTCGTAGCGGGCAGGTACTTGCGGCCCCAACTGCCAAGGGCAGCGATCACCGGCAGAAGGTCGATACCCATCGAGGTGAGCTTGTAGTTCGCCTTTTGCTTGTGCGTCGGATCATCGGTCCTGCTCAGTACGCCAGCCTCGACCAACCTGCCGAGACGCTCAGCGAGGATGTTCGACGAGATTCGCTCTTCCGACTGCAGCAACTCGCGGTAGTGATCCCGACCTGAGAACATCAGGTCGCGCACGATCAGCAGGCTCCAGCGATCACCAATAACTTCGAGCGCCAGGTTGATTGGGCAAAGCGAACGATGCGTCGTGGTCAAGCGATTCACCTGTCATTGGATACTGCTTGCATTTTTGCATCAGTTATCCGACACTACAACCGCTTGCGTTATGCAAGCGGTTCGCCAGGTTCGTCCCTTGGCGCGAAGGAGTCGCGATGCGCAGGTTAGTTCTCCAGATGCAGACTTCGGTCGATGGTCGGGTCGCCTCCGATGACGGCGAGTCCTGGCAGGTCTGGGGCTGGGGCGACGAGTGGCCGTGGGACGAATCGCTTAAGCGCGACTTCAACGCGACCTTTGCGACCGTCGGGTGCATTCTGCTCAGCCGACCGATGGTCGAGCAGGGCTACCTTGACCACTGGATGCGGATGGCGAAGGTGCTGCAGGCGGATCCTCACGGCAGCTTCGCACGCCGGATTGGCGAGGTCGAAAAGGTCGTGCTGAGCGACACACTGACCGCGTCTCGATGGAAGCGCACGACGATTGCCCGCGGCCCTCTCGTAGAAGCCGTCGGAGCGTTGAAGCGAGCGGGGGCCGGCGACATCATCTGCTTCGGAGGCGTGGGCTTCGCGAGCTCGCTTGTCGCCGCCGGCGTGGTTGACGAGTACCAGTTCTACGTGAATCCAACGGCCGTCGGCAGCGGCGAATCGATCTTTCGCACGACGACCCCGTTGCGCCTACTCGGTTCGACGTCGTATGACTGCGGAATCGTCGTCAGTCGCTACACCCACGCCGGGGCCAATTGACGACAAGGCGGGCATCGCCAGCGGCCTCGCAACTTGCCCGACCGACCGCACTGGAGCATTTGGTCCACGGTCCGTTCATGGCCGTCCAGAGCCGATCGTCTGACGATTCCTGGCGGCAGATGACCGACTCAATGCTGTCGTTCAAGTGACGAGCGGCGGCTCAAGGCCACAGACCTGCCAGTCATCTTCGCAGGCTGGCCGACGCTGGACGACCCACAAGAGACAATCGCGACCCCGAACTCACCGCCTCGGAGCGGCCGTTCGCATATACCGAAGTCCCCGAAGGTGGCCCGTAGCCGCGGGCACACACAGGTAGGCGTCACTCGGTGCGATTGAGGCGCGGCGCACGGCTTGAGACCGTGCGGGCTCACCATTTCGGGAGCGTCGCGTGCAAGGCACGGTGCAGCATGTCCCGGTCCGCTACGAGCGGCACCGCCCCGAGGACATCACGATTGCTCCCGAGAGCCGAGGAGGGGTGGCCAGCCATGCCAAGCAACGCAGCAACTTGCCACGGAGTTCATCCATCACATCACCTCCGGCAAAGATAGGGGAGTGTCGCCCGTGCATCAATCCAGTTGCAGACCCAATCGGTCGATCACCGCATTCCACTTCTGCGTCTCGCGCTTCAGGCGCGTTGCCGCTTCTGCGGGAGTGTTGGGAACAAATTCGAGATCGCTGGCCAGCATCCGCTCGCGCACCTCGGGCTGCTTGAGGATGTTGCCGATCGTTTCGTTGACGTACTTGACGATCGCATCAGGCGTGCCCTTCGGCATCAGCAGGATTTCGCCGAACGCGGCTTCGTAACCAGGCACGCCGGCTTCCGCGATGGTCGGCACCTCGGGGGCGATGGGCACGCGCTTCGACGACGTGACGCCGAGTGCATTCAGTTTCCCGCTCTTGACGTGCGGCATCACCACCGGCGTAGCCAGGAACCCGCACGGCACCTGCCCGCCGATGACGTCTTGGGTCGCCGGACCCGGGCCTTTGTAGGGAACATGGGTCATCTTCAGACCCGTTGCAGCGATGAAAAGCTCCGCCGACAGATGGCCTGGCGTCCCTTGACCCCCCGAGGCGTAGTTGAGGTCATGCGTCTTCGCGTAGGCCACGAACTCGGCCACGGTCTTCACCGGAACGGCCGGGTTGCACACCAGGGTCTGCGCGGTGTTCGCGAGGTAGATCACCGGCCGCAGGTCCGCGTCGGCCTTGAAGCTGAGCTTCTTGTAGAGATGCGGGTTGATGGTCACCACGGTGTCGATGGTAGCCAGCAAGGTATAGCCGTCTGCAGGCGAGCGCGCCACGAGTTCGGCGGCGAGATTACCGCCCGCTCCGGAGCGGTTGTCTGCAATCAGTGGCTGCTTCATTGCCGCGTTGAATGGCTCGCCAATAAGCCGCACGATGAAGTCGTTTGGCGCGCCGGGCGGAAACGCGACGATGACGTTCACGGGACGGCTTGGGTAGCCGACGGATTGGGCCAATGAGGCACCGGCGGTCGAGACGAGCAAGGCGCTCGCAGCCAGAAGTGATTGACGGATGTTCATGATCTTCCTCCTTGAATTTCATTCAAGCTGTGGCGGCGTCACCAGACGCCGATGAATGTGCCGCTGCGCGACTCCTTGGCAGTCCATGCAGCAGCGTGGTGATCGTTAATCGTCGGGTGGATCCGAAGCCCTCGTATCCAGTCGAAGAGCATCAAAGCGTGTTCTTGCCGGACCTGCGCCCTGCAAGAATCGGTGCCGAGGTCGTCGAGTTCCATCGGGTCCTCCTGCAAATCGAAGAGCTGCGGCGGCAGGCCTTCGTAGTGCACGTACTTGAAACGCGAACTTCGCACCATGAACATCCTGCAGCCGTCGACGGGGCGGCCCAGCGGCTCGCGCACGAAGCTGCGAAACGAGTAGTCGCCTTCGCTGACGGCGAACTCGCGCCACGGTCCGGCAAAGGGCTCACGGCGCAGCAAAGGCACTAACGAGCGCCCCTCGAGCTGGTGCGTCGCGGGCTCACCGCCCAGGCTTTCGACAAAGGTCGGCAGCAAATCGATCGCCTCGACAAGTCGGCTTTCGACCGCTCCGCGCCTGGCGTTCGCCTCAGGCGACACGACGATGAATGGCACGGCCGCGACCGTGTCGTGAAACAGTTCTTTTTCGCCGAGCCAGTGGTCGCCGAGATAGTCGCCGTGATCACTGCAGAACACCACCATCGTGTTGTTCCACAGGTTGCGCTCCTCCATGAAAGAGAACAGCGTTCCGAGCTGGTCGTCGATCTGCTTGACCAAGCCCATGTACGCGGGCACGACGTGACGACGCTTGGCATCGTCGGAGAAGTTGCGGCTCGCGGGTTGCGACTGGAAGCCGCGCAGTACCGGGTGCGGTTGGCGTTGCTCTGCGGCGCCGCGAATCGGGGCCGGCACATCGTCGGCGCCGAACAGCCCGTGATACGGAGCTGGCGCGACATACGGCCAATGCGGCTTGATGTAGGACAGATGCAGACACCATGGCGACTCACCGCATTCGGAAATGAAGTCGATTGCACGACGTGTCGTGTAAGCCGTCTCCGAGAGTTCGGCTGGTATCGCGGCCGGCAGATGCGCCCAGCGCATCGACCAGCCGCTGCGCAAAGTCTTTTCACGATCGATGGCGGAGTTCGCCCAGTCGTGCCACGGGTTGCTGCCGCCGAAGCCTTGGGCGCGCAGATAGTTCGCGTAGCGGTTGTCGGCTGGCACGGTCGGGCCGGGCCAGATTCCGTCATCGCGCTCGAAAGCTTCGAAGCCCCCTTCGGCGGCGAGTCGTGCCGCGGGTAAGGTCATATCTGCGCCGACTCTGATCAGGCCCTTGTGGTCGGCCGTGACATGGGTCTTGCCGACGACCGCGACACGCAGACCGAGGGGACGCAAGTGGTCGCCAAGTGTCGGGTTGTGCAACGGCAGC
>JANYBE010000412.1 GCA_025360945.1 Rhizobacter sp.
CTCGCGTGCCGGGTTCAGGTCGACGCCGATGATCTTGTCGGCACCGACGAGTTTCGCACCCTGGATCACGTTCAGGCCGATGCCGCCGAGGCCGAACACGACGACGTTCGCGCCCGCCTCGACCTTTGCAGTGAACAGCACCGCGCCGACGCCGGTCGTGACGCCGCAGCCGATGTAGCAGATCTTGTCGAAGGGGGCGTCGCTGCGCACCTTCGCCACCGCGATCTCGGGCACGACGATGTAGTTGCTGAAGGTGCTCGTTCCCATGTAATGCAGGATCGGCTTGCCGCCTAGCGAAAAGCGCGAGGTCGCGTCGGGCATCAGCCCCTTACCCTGCGTGCCGCGGATCAGCTGGCAAAGGTTGGTCTTGCGCGACAGGCAGAACTTGCACTGGCGGCATTCGGGCGTGTAGAGCGGGATGACGTGGTCGTCGCGCTGAAGCGTCGTTACACCGGGGCTGACGTCGACGACGATGCCTGCGCCTTCGTGCCCGAGAATTGCCGGGAACAGCCCTTCGGGGTCGGCGCCAGAGAGCGTGTAGTAGTCGGTGTGACAGATGCCGGTGGCCTTGACCTCGATCAGCACTTCACCGGCGCGCGGGCCAGCCAGGTCGACGGTTTCGATCGTCAGCGGAACGCCGGCCTTCCAGGCGACAGCGGCACGGGTCTTCATGGATCGGGCTCCTGATAGCAACGGATTGCCATCATTCTCGCCCCAAGCGCGAACGACTTAAGCCGACGCCTTGATCAGGTCGGCCGCCTTCTCGGCGATTGCAATCACCGGAGCGTTCGTGTTGCCGCCCACGATGCTCGGCATGATGGACGCGTCGACAACGCGCAGCCCCTGAAGGCCATGCACTTGCAACTGTGTATCGACGACATCCGTTGCCCGCTGCCCCATGCGGCAGGTGCCGACCGGGTGGTAGATCGTGTCGGCGTAGCCGCGGATGAACTGCTCGATCTGCGCATCGGTCTGCGCGTCGCCGGAGGCCGCCAGCTCGCGGCCGCGGTAGCCAGCGAGCGCGGGTTGCCTGAGGATGTTGCGCATCAGCTTGAAGCCGCGCACCAGTCGATCGACGTCGTCGCGCTCGGCGAGAAAGTTCGGGTCGATCAGCGGCGCCGCAAACGGATCGCCGCTTGCCAGCGTCACGCTGCCGCGGCTCTTCGGGCGCAGCAGGCACACATGACACGAGTAGCCGTGGCCGAAGGTCGGCTTGCGGCCGTGGTCGACGAGCTTGCCGATCACAAAGTGCAGCTGCAGATCCGGCAGCGGTTCACCGGGCTGGCTCTTGACGAAGCCGCCGGCCTCGGCGAAGTTGGTCGTCAGCATGCCGCTGCGCGCACGTCGCCATTCGAAAATGCCCTGGATCGCCCGGGCCACGCCGGTGAGCGACACACCGAATAGCTCAGTGAGCTGCGGCGCGTTGACGACCTGCACCACGTCAACATGGTCGTGCAGATTTGCACCGACGCCGGGCAGGTCATGAACCACACCGATGCCGTGCTGCTGCAAGTGCGCGCTCGGGCCGATGCCCGACAACATCAGGATCTGCGGCGATTGCAGGGCGCCGGCGCAAAGCAGCACCTCGTGCGTGGCCTTGAGCTGAGTGAGCGTGCCCTTGACGCGGACCTCGACGCCGACCGCGCGTCGATCCTCCATCAGGATGCGCGTCGTGTGCGCCTCCGTCATCACGGTGAGGTTGGGGCGCGCGAGGTTCGGCGTGAGGTAGGCCTTGGCCGCGCTGAAGCGCTCGCCATTCCTGTGCGTGACCTGGTACATGCCGACGCCTTCTTGCGTGGCGCCGTTGAAGTCGCGGTTCCTGTTGAAGCCGGCTTGCACCGCGGCTTCGACGAACACCGGCCCGAAGCGGTTCGGGCTGCGTAAGTCCATCACGTTGAGCGGGCCGCCGGTGCCGTGCAACGGATCGGCGCCGCGCTCGTTGTGCTCGGCCTTTTTGAAGTAGGGCAGCAGCGCATCGAAGCCCCAGCCCGGGTTGCCGGCGGCGGCCCAGGCGTCGTAGTCCTCGCGCGGGCCGCGCAGGTAGATCATTGCGTTCACCGAGCTCGACCCGCCCAGCACCTTGCCGCGCGGCTGGTAGCCGCGGCGG
>JANYBE010000044.1 GCA_025360945.1 Rhizobacter sp.
CGACAGCGGTGCTACCAACACGAACACCAGGTTGCCGGTGATCTTGCTCTGGATCAGCGACGAGCTGCTGTTTGCGAACGCGTTCTGCAGCACGCTCATCATCACCAGGCCGGGGATCAAGAAGCTTGTGTAGCCGACCGAGCCGTAGACCTTCACGTGGTCTTCGAGCACGTGGCCGAAGATCAGCAGGTACAGGATCGCTGTCAGCACCGGCGCGGCCACGGTCTGGAAGCTGACCTTCCAGAAGCGCAGCACTTCCTTGTAGAGCAGTGTGCGGGCACCGGCGAGCGCGCTGCTCATGCGCTCGCCCCTTGCATGATCTCCAGGAACACGTCCTCGAGGTCGGCGCGGCCGATCTCCAGATCCTCGGGCTGGCAACCGGCATTGCGCAGCACGCCGAGAATGGTCTCGACCTCGTGCGCGTCGTGCGCCGTGATCTGCACGATGCGGCCGGTGACGCGCGATTGCGCGGCGAGAGACAGCGGCAGCGGTGCGTCCATCTTGAAGCGCAGCATCGTGCTGGCGGTGCCGGCGAGCAGTGCCGAGGTGCGATCGAGCGCGACGACCCGGCCCTGCTTCAACATCGCGAGCCGCCCGCACAGCGCCTCGGCCTCCTCGAGGTAATGCGTGGTCAGCAGCACCGTATGCCCCTCCTTGTTGAGCCGGGCGACGAACTGCCACAGCGTCTGGCGCAGCTCGACATCGACGCCCGCGGTCGGTTCGTCGAGCACGATCACCGGAGGCCGGTGCACCAGCGCCTGCGCGACCAGCACGCGGCGCTTCATGCCGCCCGAGAGCTGGCGCATGTTCGCATCGGCCTTGTCGGTCAGGCCCAGGTTGGCCAGCAGCTCGTCGATCCACGCGTCGTTGTCGTGCACGCCGAAGTAGCCGCCCTGCAGGCGTAGCGCCTCGCGCACGCTGAAGAACGGATCGAACACCAGCTCCTGCGGCACGATGCCCAGCGAACGGCGCGCGGCAGCGTAGTCACTTACGACATCGTGCCCGTGCACCAGCACGCTGCCGCTGCTCGCGCTCGCCAGCCCGGCAAGAATGCTGATCAGCGTCGTCTTGCCAGCGCCGTTCGGGCCAAGCAGGCCAAAGAATTCGCCGGGTTCGATATCAAAACTCACATCGTCCAGCGCCCTGACCGCGCCGCGGGCGCTGCCGTACGTCTTGCCGACGTTCTGGAATGAAATCGCTGCAGTGGTGCTGGACATGATGAAGGCCGGGATTGTAGGCAGCCCACCCGCAACCTGCTCGCGTAGTGCCAATGCCGATGGGCCCTCGCTGCACTTGATGCTAGATTGGCCGCCGGGGACACACACGACACGATGGCCACGCAGACCAAAAGACAGCCGCGACGAACCGCCGAGCGCATCCTCGAAGTCACGCTGGAGCTGTTCAACCGCTTCGGCGAGCCGAACGTGTCGACGACGCTGATCTCGGCCGAGCTTGGCATCAGTCCGGGCAACCTGTACTACCACTACCCGGCCAAAGACGAGTTGATCAACAGCCTGTTCGACCGTTACGAGCGCGCGCTGACCGAACTGCTGCGCGCGGCCGATGAGGTCGGCAATGTCGAGGACGCGTGGCTGTTCCTGCACATGCTCTTCGAGCTTATCTGGCAGTACCGATTCCTGTACCGCGACCTCAACGACCTGCTTTCAAAGAACCGTCGGCTCGAGACCCACTTCCAGTTCGTGTTGAAGAACAAGAACCAGGCGGTGCAATCGATGCTCGCCGGCCTGGGCCGCGGCAACGCGGTGAGCATCGCGCCGCGCGATGTCGAGCCAGTTGCCACCGCGATGGTGGTCGTGCTCACCTACTGGCTGAGCTATGAGTACGTGCGCGATCCACGCAACGCGCTCGAGCCCGAAGCGGCGGGCGCCGCACTGATGCGCGGCGCGTCCCACGTGCTCAGCCTGCTCTCGCCATACCTCGCAGCGGACCAGCGCGAACACCTGCACGCGCTGGTCAACAACTACACGTTAGGAGACTGACATGGCCAAATGGACCAGCTTCCCGCACGACGCCCACGCATACACCTACGACCCGGCAGCGCTGAACAAGCACTGGACACGCCTGCACGCCGGTGACGCCGAACCGTTGCCGGCCGATGCGAAGGTGCTGGCCGCCTGGGCGCTGTTCCACGCGGGGGAGTTTCAAAAGGCCGCCGAGGCCGGGCTGAAAGCCGGCGGCGCCGGAATCACGGTCGCCAACAAGGCCCAGGCGATCTACGCGAACTACCTCGAAAAGAGCGAGAAGACCAAGCTCGCGCTGTTCATGGAAGTCGCCGAGCGCGCCGAGGCGCAGATCGCGGCCGACTCGAAGAGCGCCAACGCGCACTACTTCATGGCCTATGCGCTGGGGCGCTACAGCCAGGGCATCAGCATCGCGAAGGCGCTCGCGCAAGGTCTGGGCAGCAAGGTCAAGAGCGCGCTTGAGACGACAATCAAGCTCGCGCCCAAGCACGCCGATGCGCACATCGCGCTCGGTGCATTCCACGCCGAGGTCATCGACAAGGTCGGCTCGCTGCTCGGGCGCACCCAGGGCGCGAGCAAGGACGCGGGGCTGTCGATGTACAGGACCGCGCTGAAGCTGAACCCGACCTCGGCGATCGCGATGGTCGAGTACGCGAACGGGCTCGTGATGCTGGAGGGCGAGAAGAAGATGAATGAAGCGACGCAGCTCTACGAAGATGCCGCGGCCTGCACACCGCTGGACGCGATGGAACGACTGGACGTGGAGATGGCCAAGGCCGAACTCGAGGACTGAGGTGGCACGGACTTTCAAGGGCCCTTGCCCGGTACCTCAGGTGCCCGGCGCCACCGCGGGCGAAGTCAGGCGCCCTCTCCCCACGGCAGCATCATCGCCATCAACAGCAGCTTCTCGAACTCGGGTTCAAATCGGTCGATGATCGCTTGCGGATGCGGGCACAGTTTCTTGTCGGTGATGAGCCCGAACTGAACCCCGCCTCCGTACGACAGGATGCTCACGCCCACGCCGATATCGCCCGAGGCCGGCACCCAAAACATAGTCTGGCGCAGTGTCGCGCCGCAGAACTTCAGCGGCACGGCCGGGCCTGGCACATTCGTCATTACTGCGGTCGCCTTCTTTGCGAACAGGCCGAGAAGCCCGTCCTGCACCGGCTTGATCAACAGGCCGGCGACTGCGAGCACCGCGAACGCGAGCAGCGGCTGATAGCTATCCTTCAACTGGTTCATACGCACGCGCACCGCATAGACGCGCTCGATCGGGTTATCGATGCCGATCGGCAGCGTGAGCGGCGCCAGGCCGAAGCGGTTGCCGAGTTTCCAGGCCTGCTCGAGCGGGCGCAGGTTGACCGGCACCATCGCGCGGATCTCCTTGCCGGTAGGATCGTCGCCCTGCTCGCGCAGGTACGCGCCGATCGCGCCGGCCACGCAGGCCAGCAGCACGTCGTTGATCGAACAGCCAAGGGCCTTGCCGACGGCCTTGACGTCCTCCAGCGGCAGCGGCTCGCCCCAGGCGACGATCTTCTGGCCGATCGGCTTGCCCTTGAGTAGCGTCGGCGAATCGTCGGCCATCAGCGCCATCGCGGCGACATCGCCCAGTACCTTCGCACCGGTGCGCGCCATCTCGAGCGAACCGATCAAGCCCTGCTGCGGATGCGACAGCACTGCCACCGACTTTGCGACACCGCCGCCATACATGCCGATCGCCTTGGTCGCCAGGTCGGTGAGCGGCTTCATCACCGCATCCGAGAGCCAGTCGCCATCGCTCTCGGGTGCCTCGCGCTTTTTGCGCTTGGGCGGGTCGATGCCACCATCGGTGATGGCCATCATCACCGAGATGAGCGCGATGCCGTCGCCGATGCAATGGTGCACGCGCGCGACCAGTGCGCTGCCGCCTTCATAGCCATCGATCAGGTGGAACTGCCAGAGTGGGTGATCGGGGTCGAGCGGCGTGTTCGCAAGGTCGCCGACCAGCGCCTGCAAGGCCTCGCGTTCGCCCTGGCCCTTCTCGCGCGCCAGTTTCTGATGCAACACGTGGCGTCCGATGTCGAAGGCCGCGTCGTGCACCCAGTTTGCGCCCATCGCATCGGGCACGACCTTCTGACGAAAGCGCTCGTACTTGAGCAGCTTGTCTTCGACGCGCTCGCACAACGCGGCGTGCGTGATGCCGGGTTGGAGCAGCCAGACGCCGACGATCATCATCAGGTTGACGTCGTTGTCCATCCGCAGCCAGGCGGTATCCACGCGCGACATGCGCTGTGTTGCTGCGGTCATGGGGTTTCTCCTTGATGTGTTCTTGTACGCGACCCCAAGATGCTGGGTAACATCGGTGCCGTCAATGGACATTTTCACTCACGGGAGACGCATACCATGGCCGATTTGAAAGCCCAGTTTGAACAGGCCGTCGCCGAGTCGAAGAGCCTGCCCGAAAAGCCGGACAACATGACGCTGCTGAAGATCTACGCACTGTACAAGCAGGCTAGCAGCGGTGATGCGGACGGCAAGCGGCCGGGTTTTTCCGACATGGTGGGACGCGCCAAATGGGACGCGTGGAATGCGCTAACGGGCCAGAGCAGCGACGAAGCCATGCAGGCCTACGTCGACCTGATCGAGTCGCTCAAGTAAGGCGCGCTACTTCTTCTTTGCGGCTGCCTTCTTGGCGGGGGCGGCCGCGCTCTTGGCCAGCAATGCATCGAGGTTCTTCTCGATCTCGGCCTCGATGGTCTTGCTGAACGCGCCGAGTAAAAAGCCCAGCTTCGCGTCCAGCGCGAAGTGGTCGGCAGCGACGATCAGTTCGCCCCTTACCCCCGCACGGGTGAACTCCACCGTATCGCTGGTCTCGCCTTCGAGAATCGTGCACTCCATATCGAAGTTCTTCTCGACGTCCTCGGCCCATTGAAGCGCGACCCGGCGCGCCTTGGCCAGGCCAAGCGCGTGAGTGCGGTGGATGTGAATGTCGGGCATGGAGAACATTCCTCAGGGCAGTTGGGCACGGCGTTCGTCTTGCGGCAATGCGGCCAGGCGTTTGACCTCGGCGTAGAAGCGGTCGAAATCGCGCCCCTCGCGTTCAAACAGGCGCTCGAAGTTGGGCACGAGATCGGTGTACGCCGCGAGCACA
Organism: Rhizobacter sp.; assembly: GCA_025360945.1. Lineage (GTDB taxonomy): Bacteria > Pseudomonadota > Gammaproteobacteria > Burkholderiales > Burkholderiaceae_C > LMDS01. The sequence goes on from JANYBE010000044.1 coordinate 5,113, forward strand.
CCGAACGACGCATTGTTGGCACGCGCGAGCCAGCCGTCATACCCTGAAAACCCGCCCCAGCGCTCGCGCTTCGTTGCCTCGTAGTCGGCGCGCAACTGCGTCATCAGCGTGGCCTTGCCAGCACGCTTGGCGTCATCGCTTGAGGCGCTGTCGTACAGCGCCGTGAGCGCGTCCCGGTAGCGTTTCGTCAGCGCCCGAAAGTCCTGCCGCCGCGCATCGCTCAGCGCCAGCGCCTCGCGTGCCTGCGCACTCGCGTGCTGCGCCAGCCACCGCCCGCCGCCGATGCGCTCGACGGCGGTCGCGAAGGATTCGTTGAACACGGTGTCGCCCTTCGCATACGCGATCTGGTGCGCAAGCTCGTGAAAGATCAGGCGCGCCAGATCGCCTTCGGGGTAACCGATGAAGGTGTTCAGCAGCGGGTCGGCAAAGGTGTCGAACGGCAGCTTGCCCAGCGTCGAATACGCCGGCACGCCGTAAACGCTGACCTCCAGGCCCTGCACGCGCAGCGTCTCGGCGAAGGTCTTCGCCTCGGCCTCATCGTAGTAGCCGCGGTAGCCGACACAGCCGACGACCGGGAAGCACCAGGTCCGAAGGCGCAGGCTCAGCTCGGGCGCGGCGACCACGTTCCAGATCACGTTGTTGCGGTGCAGGTCGGCGTAGCGACGGTAGCTGGCGTTGTCGGGTTCGTGCAGCTCGGTGACCGCGTAGTCGCGGATGCGCTGGCTGAGAAGCAGCCGCTCCTTCAGCGCCGCAGAGGTCTGTTCGTCAGCGAGCCACTCGGGCAGCGGCTTCGCGGCACGCACCAGCGCGAGGTGACCATCGGCCGCTTGCGCGTAGTAGCCCAGCGTGCTGCACCCTGAGCTCAGACAGACGCCGGCGCCCGCGAGCAGCACGACCCCGATCAGACTCAGACTCGCCATCAGCCACCAGCGCTTCACGCGGTCTCGGCGACTTGCACCTCGACGAGGCAGTCGTAAAAGCTCGGTGCGCGGCCGATGTCGGTGAGCCGCTGATGCGTCAGCTCGTTGACATTGGTGCCGGCCGCGCCGAGCTTGCGCCACCACACGCCCAGGCCGTTGACGACGCCGGGCCGCGCGCGCCTGTTCACGACCGCCTTGCACAGGTAGCTGCCGCGGTCGTTGAACACGCGCACCATCTGACCGCCGCCGATGCCACGGTCCCGCGCATCGACCTCGCTCATCTCGACGATCGGCTCTCCTTCGATGTCGCGCAGACTCTTCACGTTGACGAAGCTGGAGTTCAGGAAGTTGCGCGCGGGCGGCGAGATCATCGCAAGCGGGTATTGCGCCGCCAACTCGGGGGCACTCGCGACCGACTCGTAGTTCGCGACGAAGTCGGGCACGCCGAAGTCGGCTGAATCAATGATGCAGCGTCCGCTTGCGGTCGGGAAGCCGCCCTGGGCGAGTGGCGCATCGGCGATCGGCAGCTTGAGCCAGCCCTGTTCGCGCAGCGCGGCGAAGTCGATCAGCTCGGGCTTGAACGCCGTGCGCGCGAGCGTCTCGTCATCGTCGGCGAAGCACGCATCGGCGAAACCCATGCGTGCGGCCAGTTCGCGAAAGATCTGCGTGTTCGGCTTCGCCTCGCCGAGCGGCGCCACCGCCGGCTCGTTGATCATCGCGTAGGTGTGGCCGTAGCTGGTGTGCACGTCCAGGTGTTCGAGCTGCGTCGTGGCTGGCAGCACGTAGTCGGCGTGGTCGGCCGTATCGGTCATGAAGTGCTCAAGCACGACGGTGAACAGGTCGTCGCGCGCGAAACCGCGCACCACCTGGGTCGAATCGGGTGCGACCGCCACCGGGTTGCTGTTGTAGACGATCAGGGCTTCGATCTTCGGCCCGAATGCGGGCGACGTTTCACGCAGCAGGTCGTCGCCGATGGTGCTCATGTTGATGCTGCGCGGCCGGTGCGCACCGAGCAAGTC
>JANYBE010000485.1 GCA_025360945.1 Rhizobacter sp.
GGATTGCAATGGATCCGGTGCAGACGCTTCGGGTTCGTCCTCGGCGAAGACCAGTCGCGGCGCAGTAGTCGCGTTCAGCTCGATCCAGAACACGCTGCCCACGCCGACGGTGCTCTCCGCGCCGATGGCACCCCCCATCAACCCGACCAGTCGCTTGCTTACCACCAAGCCGATGCCGGTGCCTTCCTCAGCACCGGACTCCTGTCCGAGACGGTTGAACGGCTGGAACAGCTGTGCGAGCTTTTCCGGGGACAGACCGTGGCCGGTGTCGTGAAAACTGATGCGTGTGCGCTCTGCCGTGATCTCGACGCACTTCACCTCGACCGTCCCGTCGATACGGTTGTACTTGATCGCATTGGAGAGCAGGTTTATCAACACCTGCTTTACCCGTGTGCGATCGGCGTTGACGAAGTACGGCCTGTCTGACTTCGGGAACAGCATTCGTATGCCGCCCTTTTGCGCCTGCGGATCGATCATGGCCTGGCAATCGTTCAGCACTTCGGCCAGCGACATCGCTTCGTGGGACAGCGATAACTTGCCGGACTCGATCAGCGAGAGGTCGAGAATTTCGTTGATCAGCTCCAGGAGATACCAGCCAGCCTGCAGAATCTGGTCGATGCTCTCCTTCTGGCCCGGCGTCGGCACCGGTGAACCGGAGTCCATCAACTGGGCAAATCCGAGAATCGCATTGAGCGGCGAGCGCAATTCGTGACTCATACTCGACAGAAAATCCGACTTCGCAAGGTTGGCTTTTTCGGCCGCGAACTTGGCGCTCTCTAGCTCGGTATTCGTTTCCTGCAGCGACTGGTCGAGACGCTTTCGCTCAGTGACGTCGCGCGCCGCGACAATCACGCCCTGCAGCGTTCGGTCTCGGTCGTAGAAGGTCGTCGCATTGCAGGACACCACTGTCTTCTTGTCGTCCCTGGCGTGCGCGGTGAGCTCGAAGTTGGTGACCTTCGTTTCGCTAAGCACTAGTTTGATACCCGCCTCGGCCCGGTCCGGATCGGTGAAGAATTTCTTGAACGGCGCTCCGATCAACTCGTCGCGCGTGCAACCCGTGAGCGCCTCCATCTGCTTGTTGACGTCTGTGATGATGCCGGACGGGTCGGTCGTAATCAGCGCGTCGATGTTGGATTCGATGAGCGAGCGCGTGTAGAACTGCTGGTCGCGTAGGCGCTGATCGAGCTTCTTTCGCTCAGCCTCGATCTGCTGGCGCGCGCTGTTGTCGGTTCCGATCAGCAGGTAGCCGATGATGGCGTTGCTCGCGTCGCGCAGGGCCGTGACCGACACCACGGCCCCGAAGCGGCTACCGTCTTTTCGGATGTAGGTAAGCTCATAGATGTCCTCGATGCCGCGCGAGGCCTTGAACACCAGAGCCTCGAAGCCCGGTGTGATCGTGGTTCCCAGCTCGACGCTCAGAGCCTTTGCACGCGCGACCACTTCCTGCGGGTCGGAGATGTCGGCGGGCGTGATCTTGTTCATCACGTCGGCAGCGGAGTAGCCCAGCATGCGTTCAGCGCCGACATTGAAGATCTGAATCACGCCCTTTGCGTCAGTGGCAATGCTCGAGAAGTTGGCGCTGTTGAAAATCGCACTTTGCAAGGCTCCAGCTTCAAGCAGAGCCTGCTCGGCGCGTTTGCGCGCGGTGTTGTCGGTGCCGATCAGCAGGTAGCCGATGATGGCGTTGCCCGCGTCGCGAAGTGCCGTGACCGAGACGATTGCCGGGAAGCGGCTGCCATCCTTGCGGATATAGGTCAACTCGTAGATGTCCTCGATGCCGCGCGAGGCCTTGAACACCAGGGCCTCGAACCCCGGGGCTATGAGAGTAGAGAGCTCGACGCTCAGCACCTCGGCGCGCGCGATCACCTCTTGCGGGTCGGAGATATCGGCCGGGGTGATCTTGTTCACCACGTCGGCCGCCACGTATCCCAACATGCGCTCGGCGCCGACGTTGAAGATCTGAATGACACCCTTCTCATCGGTGGCAATACTCGAGAAGTTGGCGCTGTTGAAGATCGCGCTCTGCAAGGCGCCCGCCTTGAGCAGCGCCTCTTCCGCCTGCTTTCGCGCCGTGTTGTCGGTGCCGATCAACAAGTAGCCGATGATGGCGTTGGCTGCATCGCGCAAGGCCGTGACCGAGACGACCGCCGGGAAGCGGCTGCCATCCTTTCGGATGTATGTCAGCTCGTAGATGTCTTCGATGCCGCGTGAGGCCTTGAACACCAACGCCTCGAAGCCCGGGGTAATCTCTGTTCCGAGCTCGACGCTCAGCGCTTGGGCACGCGCGATCACTTCCTGAGGATCAGAAATGTCGGCCGGGGTGATCTTGTTCAGCACGTCGGCGGCCGCGTAGCCCAGCATGCGTTCGGCACCGAAGTTGAAGATTTGAATTACGCCGTTCGCATCTGTGGCAATGCTCGAGAAATTGGCGCTGTTGAAAATGGCGTTCTGCAGAGCTCCTGTTTTGAGCAACGCCTTTTGGCGTCGCGCTTTGGTGGAGCCGCTCGCATTGCCGGCATCGGCGGGATCGATTTTTGGTTTGGACATGAGAACTTCCGTGGAGAGCGCACAACGATCCGGAGGGGATACAGCGCTTGACGGGCCGCCAACACGAAAGCGGTTGTTAGAGTCGGACAAGAACCGATCCCTTTGCGGAAGAGCACGCGAATTCTTTCGGTCTTTCGGACGTTGGTCTGTGCGCTCGCACACACAAGTCGAAATTCTGCCGTGACCGGCCGGCAGGATCGCCCATGGGCCCAATCATGGCGAAGACGCCAATTCGGCAGGATTGCCTTCCCGGCTGGCTCAAGGCACGAAGCGATAGCCGATGCCTGTTTCGGTGATCAGGTAGCGCGGCTGTGAAGCGTCGACTTCGATCTTCCTGCGGAGGTGACCCATGTATACCCGCACGTAGTGGGTGTCTTCGGAATGGTTCGATCCCCAGACCGCGTGCAACACCTGTCGATGGGTCAGCACGCAGTGGGGGTGTGCGGCCAGATGGGTCAAGAGGCGGTATTCGATCGGCGTTAAGTGAAGCGATTGTCCGGCACGCTCGACCGCGCGGCGCTTCAGATCGATCTTCACGTCGCCAAATTCAATTACCGAACTCCCGTCAGTCACTCCGCTGGAACGCCGCCGGAGGTGCGCGCGCACGCGTGCCAGCAACTCCCCCGCGCTAAAGGGCTTGACCAGATAGTCGTCGGCGCCTGCGTCCAGCGCGCCGATCTTGTCTTCTTCGGAGGTACGTGCCGACAGCACGAGGACGGGCACGTCGGACCACGCGCGCAAGTCCCGAATCAAGTCGACACCGTCGCCGTCCGGGAGTCCCAGATCGAGGATCACGAGATCGGGATGTCGCGTTCCAGCCTCGATAAGTCCGCGCTTCACGCCATCGGCTTCGTAGACATCGAAGCCGTCCAGCTCCAGCGACATGCGCACGAAGCGACGGATCTCGACCTCATCTTCGACGACCAGCACCTTGGGGGTCGAATCACCCATGACTGTCCTCCGCAGCTTCGTCAACATCTTCAGCGTCGTCCACCGAGGGTGGCACCCCGCGCGGAAGTTCAAACGTGAAGCGCGCTCCTCTTTGAGGCCGCGTCTCCCCGCGAATCGTGCCCCCATGGGCTTGCACGATCGCCGTGCAGATTGCCAGCCCCAAACCAACGCCTGGCGTCGCACTCTCCTTGCGGCCGCGCTCGAACTTCTGGAAAATCCCCTCCTCGCGCCCCTTCGGCAGGCCAGGCCCGCAATCGTCGACCGTCACGATGACGCGCTCGCTCGAGGTTCCGCCGCCGATCTCGATAGGGCTCCCGGGAGGGGTGTACTTTGCGGCGTTCTCCAGCAGGTTGCACAGTACCCGCTCGATCAATACTGCATCGATGTGCACCAGCGGCAAGTCCTCCGACAGGGAGACATGCACACGCTTCGGATCCAGCGTGCCGCTCATGGCCTTCAACGCGCTGCCCACGACTTCCTCCAACGGCTGCCACTGCCGATTCAATTGAACCGGACCAGATTGAAGTCGGGCCATGTCGAGCAAGTTGTTGACCAAAGAGTTCATGCGCTGCGCCGCCTCGCCAATTCCTACGACAATGTCGACTTGCGTGCCCGAGGGCGGCGGGTGTGTCATTGCGAGTGATTCCGCCATGCCGACCAAAGCCGCCAGCGGCGTGCGCAGATCATGCGAGATCGCCGCCAGCAGCGAATTGCGCAGGCGCTCCGACTCCATCTGCACCGTCGTTCCCTGCGCGACATCGACGTAGTGGATGCGCTCGAGCGAGATGGCGAGCAGCGAGGCACAGGTTTCGAGCAGACGGCGCTGCTCGGGGCCGGCCAGACGTGCCGGATTCTTGGGTTCGATCGCCAGCACGCCGCGCAGCCGCATTGGCGCTTTCAGTGGCAGATAGAGCACCGGTGAGCCTGGCAGTGTGTCGGTGCCGTATCCGGCGGGCTCGGCATGGTCGAAGGCCCACTGTGCAACGCCCTGCTCGATGCCGGCGGGCATGATTGGCAATGTCAACGGCTCAGTGACACGATCCTCCAGATCGGCCACCATCAAGCCCGCGCGGGCCTCGAACTCCGACTGCAGGAAGCGACTTGCGATCTCGGCTATCTGCTCGGCCATCAACGCGCCGGAGAGATCTCGCGACATCTCGTACAACGCGCCGACGCGCTCCTCGCGCAAGGTCGCGACGCGCGCCTGGAACTTCAGCCCCGCCGTCAACTGGCCAATGACCAACGCCACCACCAGCATCACGGCAAACGTCAGCAGATATTGCGCGTCGCTGACGTTGAAACTGAAGCGCGGCGGAACGTAGAAGAAGTCGAAGGCGGCAACGCTCAGAAACGCCGCCATCACGGCCGGACCGCGGCCGAAGCGCACCGCGACGATCACCACGGCGAGCAGGAACACCATCACGATGTTTGCCAGTTCCAGCACCGCGTGCAACGGCGCGGTCAGCAGCGTCACCGCGGAGCAGATCGCAGCACTCCAGACGTAGGGCAGCCAGGCGTCGCGCTTCGCGGCATCGGCCTCGTCGCCCGCGGTCGACGGCGGGGTCCTCGGGCCGCGCCCGTGTTCCCTAGCTGGCAGCGCAATCTGGATCACGTCCAGGTCGGTGCCTTGCACGCCAACCGCCGTCGCGAGTGTCTTGCGCCAGGGCCGCGGCAACCGGCCGGTGTCACGCCCCAGCACCACACGGGACAGGTTGTTCTCGTGCGCGTAGCGGACGATGGTCGTGGCCAACATGTTGCCGGTGGGCGTGGCCGTCGTCGCACCGGCGTCCTGCGCCAGCTTCAGCACCTTCAGCACGCGCTGACGTACCGCATCGGTGACGCGCCGGACCTGGGGCGTCTCGATGTAGATGCAATGCCACGGCACGTCGAGCTGCGCTGCCAGGCGCGCTGTGCCGCGCACCAGCTTCTCCGAGCGTTCGTCGGGGCCGATGCAAAGCAGCAGTGCCTCACGTGTCTGCCAGACCGGCGCGACCGTCAGGTTACGCCGGTATTGCAGCATCTCGTCGTCGACACGGTCCGCGGTGCGTCTCAGCGCCAGTTCGCGCAGCGCGATGAGGTTGCCCTTGCGGAAGAAATTGCGAACGGCACGCTCGGCCTGCTGCGGAAGGTAGACCTTGCCCTCCTTCAAGCGCTGCAGCAGGTCATCGGGCGGCAGATCGACGATGACGACTTCGTCGGTCTCGTCGAAGACCCGGTCCGGCACCGTTTCCCACACACGGATGCCGGTGATCCCGCTGACGACATCGTTCAGGCTCTCGAGATGCTGCACGTTCATCGCTGACCAGACGTCGATGCCGGCGTCGAGCAGCTCTTCCACGTCCTGCCACCGCTTGGGGTGACGCGAGCCCTGCACATTGGAATGCGCGAGCTCGTCGACAAGGATCAGCCGCGGCTTGCGCGCCAACGTTGCATCGAGATCGAACTCTTTGAGCGTGCGATCGCGATAGCTGACTGCTGCGAGTGGGAGTCGCTCCAGTCCACCTACAAGCGCCTCGGTCTCGGCGCGGCCATGCGTTTCGATGACGCCGATTACGACGTCGACGTTCTGCAGCTTCAAGGCTTGCGCGGCCGACAGCATCGCGTAGGTTTTGCCGACGCCTGCAGAGGCGCCAAAGAAGATCTTCAACTTGCCGCGCTGCGCCTGAGCGTCCTCTTGCTTGAGTCGCTCCAACAGTCTGTCGGGGTCGGGACGGGTATCGTTCATCGAACATCCCCCGGATTCCAGAGAAAGCGCTGGCCCTCGTAGAGTATCCTGCCCACGCCTATGATCGTGTCGCACGATGCCCCCCATGAATTCAGTGCGAACGAAGTGGCCTGTGAGATCTGCGACATCGATATCCGCGCCTTCCTTGAATCCCCGATGGGCGAGGCTGTCGATAAGCATGGTCTTGTCTCGATATGGAATGGGTCACCCCATTCTTGCGCAACTCAAGACCGTGCGAACCATCGGTGGCCTCCTCGCTAAAGGCTGCGTACAACCTGAAGCACCTGCACCGGCCGGTTCAGGTCACGGGTATCGCTATTCGCGGCCGAAAGGCCGCCGGTAGGCGGGCGATAGAACGCATTGTTCGTGGCGCCCACAGCTGCGACCCAAATGTTCCAACCGCCCGTAAAGGCCTTGGTGAGCGCGACATGCCAATCGCCGTAGTCCGGATTCACGTTGTCGTACATGGCCTTCACGTCGGTGCGTCCGAGGTGGCCCAGGCTAAGGTCTTCTGCCAGCGGCCAGCTAACGGGGAGGGCGTGGTACATCGTGCCGCGTGTGCGCTTGCTGTAACCCGTGGAGGTGTTGGCGCGATGTAGTCACCGGTGGACACCGACTGCTTGTAGCTCACCCACTTCCAGGTCACGCCCGCGTTCAGCTCGAACGTGTTGAGGCTTTGCGATGGCAAGCTGCAGGGTACGGGGCAAGCCGCGCGAAAGCGATACTGGCTCAAGACGTTGACGTTTGCCGTTGCAGTGACGAAGGGTGCGTCGGCGAGTGCGTCGGTGGCCTGCGCGTCGGATGCGCAAAGAAGTGCGCCATAGGCGAGTAGCGACACACAACAGACGGAGCGATAAGCGTTCATTACCTTGGTTTCTGAGTACGCGACGACCCGCGTGAGCCCATCCGCTTCGCACAGAGAACCCACGCCATGGCGAGTGGCGCAAAGACCACCGCCAGGGCCAACAGAATGCCGAGCCCGTCGCTCACTGTTGCTTGTCGGTTCAGTGGTGAGCGGCCTGGTCCAGCTCGAGGTTGAGTTCGAGCACGTTGACACGGGCCTCGCCGAGGATGCCGAACAGGCGGCCCTCTGTGTGATGCGCGATCAGCGCTGTCACCGCGTCGGGGGCGACACCGCGCACGCGGGCCACGCGAGCGGCTTGGTATTGCGCCGCCGCGACGCTGACGTGCGGGTCCAGGCCGCTGGCAGACGCCGTGACCAGGTCCACCGGCACCGGCAAGGCATTACCAGGGTCGGCCGTCTTCAGCGCCTCAACGCGGCCCTTCACGGCATCAGCCAAAGCCGGGTTCAGCGGCCCCAGATTGGAGCCGCTCGATCCGCTGCCGTTGTACGGCATCGGCGACGTTGCCGATGGGCGGCCCCAGAAGTATTTCGAGTCGCTGAAGTTCTGGCCGATCAACGACGAGCCGACGGGCTTGCCATCCTTCACGATCAGGCTGCCGGCGGCCTGCACTGGGAACGCGGCCTTGGCGAGGCCGGTCACTGCCAGCGGGTAGATGACACCGGTGATCACTGTCAACAGAACGAACAGACTCACCGCGGGACGAATCAGAGTTTTCATGATGTTTTCCAAGTCAGACCAGACCGAGGACGCTGAGCACGAGGTCGATCGCCTTGATGCCGATGAAAGGAACGATCACGCCGCCCAGTCCGTAGACAGCCAGGTTGCGGCGCAGCAGCGTCGCCGCCCCGATGGGCCGGTACTTCACGCCCTTCAGTGCGAGCGGGATTAGGAAGATGATGATCAGCGCGTTGAAGATCACCGCCGACAAGATGGCCGACGACGGGCTCGCCAGGTGCATCAAGTTGAGCGCGCCGAGCTGCGGGTAGGTGGTGACGAAGGCCGCCGGGATGATGGCAAAATACTTCGCCACGTCGTTGGCGATACTGAAGGTCGTGAGAGAGCCGCGCGTCATCAGCATCTGCTTGCCGGTCTCGACCACCTCGATCAGCTTGGTCGGGTTGCTGTCGAGGTCGACCATGTTGCCGGCCTCCTTGGCGGCCTGCGTGCCCGAGTTCATCGCCACGGCCACGTCGGCCTGCGCCAGAGCCGGCGCGTCGTTGGTACCGTCACCAGTCATCGCCACCAGCTTGCCTTCGGCCTGGTACTGGCGGATCAGCGCGAGCTTCTGCTCCGGCGTTGCCTCGGCGAGGAAGTCGTCCACGCCGGCCTCGGCGGCAATCGCAGCCGCGGTGAGCTTGTTGTCGCCAGTGATCATCACGGTCTTGATGCCCATGCGGCGAAGCTCGCCAAAGCGCTCCTTGATGCCGCCCTTGACGATGTCCTTCAGCTCGATGATGCCCAACACCTTGATGCCGTCAGCAACCACCAGCGGAGTGCTGCCTCTGCGCGCGACGTCGTCAACCGCCGCATTGAGTTGCGTAGGGAAGTTGCCGCCGAGAGATTCCACATGCTTGCGAATCGAGTCGGCCGCACCCTTGCGCACTTGGCGCATTTGGGCGGGTGAGTGACTCGCTCCAACCGCGAGCGGCACCGCCGAGGCCAAGGGCAGGTCGATCCCGCTCATGCGCGTCTGCGCCGAGAAGTGAACGAACTTGCCGCCCAGCGACTGCAAGTCGCGCTCGCGCAAATTGAACTTCTGCTTGGCCAACACAACGATGCTACGCCCCTCGGGCGTCTCGTCGGCCAGTGACGCGAGTTGCGCCGCGTCGGCCAGTTCGTTCTCCTTGACGCCCGGAGCAGGCAGGAACGCAGACGCCTGGCGATTGCCCAGCGTGATGGTGCCGGTCTTGTCTAGCAAGAGCACATCGACGTCGCCGGCCGCCTCGACCGCCCGGCCGGAGGTCGCGATCACGTTGGCTTGCATCATGCGGCTCATGCCCGCCACGCCGATTGCCGAGAGCAGTCCGGCAATGGTTGTAGGGATCAGGCACACCAGCAACGAAATCAGCACGGTCACCGTGATCGGCGAACCAGCCTTGGCCACATCTACGCTGTAGATGGAGTACGGGAGCAACGTGACTGTGACGCCAAGAAACACAATGGTCAGCGCCACCAGCAGGATGGTCAACGCGATCTCGTTGGGCGTCTTCTGGCGCTTTGCACTCTCGACCATCGCGATCATGCGGTCGACGAATGTCTCGCCCGGATTCGCCGTGACGCGCACGACGATCCAGTCCGACAGTACGCGAGTGCCCCCGGTGACCGCCGAGAAGTCGCCGCCCGATTCGCGGATCACGGGCGCGGATTCGCCGGTGATGGCGCTCTCGTCGACTGAGGCCACACCCTCGACCACTTCGCCGTCGGCAGGGACAACGTCGTTGGCAAGCACCAGCACTATGGCGTCCTTGCGCAACTCCGACGATTCGATCGGACGCCATTTCGCTCCGTAGTGCGGCTCTTCCAAAATCTTGGCCCAGGTCTCCTTCTTTAGGCTGCGCAGCGAGGCGGCCTGCGCCTTGCTTCGGCCCTCAGCCAGTGCCTCGGCAAAATTGGCGAACAGCACAGTGAACCACAGCCACAGCGTAATCGCCAGGATGAAGCCCGCCGGCGCCTCGCCCTTGCCGCCCAGGGCCTGTGCGAACAGCAGTGTCGTGACAATGCTGCCGATGTAGACGACGAACATCACCGGGTTGCGCCACTGCACCCGAGGGTCGAGTTTCCTGAACGCGTCGACGACCGCGGGTTTGGCTAGCGTTGGGTCGAACAGAGTAAATGTTTTGCGAGTCATGTCGCTCTCACTTCCAAAGGACCAGGTGTTCAATCACCGGCCCGAGGGCCAGCGCAGGGACGTAGTTCAGCAAGCCCACCAGCAGCACGGTGCCGACCAGCAACGCGATGAATAGCGCGCCGTGCGTGGGCATGGTTCCGCCGGTGACGGCAATGCGCTTCTTCGCAGCCAGCGAACCGGCGATAGCCAGCACCGGCACGATCACACCGAAGCGCCCGAACCACATCGCAATGGCCAGCATCAGGTTGTAGAACGGTGTGTTCGCCGACAGGCCGGCGAAGGCGCTGCCGTTGTTGTTGGCGGCCGAGGTGAAGGCGTAAAGGATTTCCGAGAAGCCATGTGCGGCGGGGTTGGCGACGCCCGCGCGCCCGGCATCGGTCATCACCGCGACCGCGGCACCGAACAAGACGAGCAGCGGCGTGACGAGGATGGCGATCGACGTCATCTTCATCTCGTGCGCCTCGATCTTCTTGCCTAGGTATTCGGGCGTGCGGCCGATCATCAGCCCGGCGATGAACACCGTGAGCAGCGCGAACACCAGCATGCCGTACAGGCCCGAGCCCACGCCGCCGAACACCACTTCGCCAAGTTGCATGTTCACCAACGGAACCATCCCACCAAGCGGAGTGAAGGAGTCGTGCATGGCGTTTACGGCGCCGCACGAAGCATCGGTCGTGATCGTGGCGAACAGGCCCGAGTCGGCGATCCCGAAGCGCGTTTCCTTGCCTTCCATGTTGCCGCCGGCCTGCGTGGCGCTCATCGCCTGGTCGACGCCCAGCGCGGCGAGCTGCGGGTTGCCCTGCTGCTCATAGTGCATCGCGGCAATCGCACCGACGACGAACAGCAGCGCCATCGCGACGAAGATCGTCCAGCCCTGACGCTTGTCCTGGACCATGCGGCCAAAGGTGAAGCACAGCCCCGCCGGGATCAGAAAGATCGACAGCATCTGGATGAAGTTGGTCAGCGCGGTCGGGTTCTCGTACGGATGCGCGGAATTAGCATTGAAGAATCCGCCCCCGTTCGTGCCCAGCATCTTGATCGACTCCTGTGAGGCGACCGGACCCATCGCAAGCGTTTGCTTGTCGGTGGTCTTGTCCTCCATGACCGACTCACCTTTGGCGTCCTTTAGCGGCTGGCCATCCGGGCCGAGCTTGGGCTCCTGGTACTTGACGATCTCCAGCGTTTGCACGTCCTTGTAGGCGTCGAAGTTCTGGACCACGCCCTGTTGAACCAGGAACAGGCCATATATGAACGAGATCGGCAGCAAAATCCACAGCGTGACGCGCGTCAGGTCGACCCAGGCGTTGCCGATGCTCTGCGCCGTGTGGCGCGCGAAGCCGCGAATCAACGCAATGACAACGACGATTCCGGTGGCCGCCGAGAAGAAGTTCTGCACCGCCAGGCCAAGCATCTGGGTCAGGTAGCTCATCGTCTGCTCGCCGCTGTAGCCTTGCCAGTTGGTGTTCGTGACGAAGGCGATCGCCGTGTTGAACGACGAGTCCGGCGTGACGTTGGCGAGGGCCTGCGGGTTCATCGGCAACCACAGCTGCAGCCGTTGCAGCGCATACACCGCGAGCACGCCGAGGCCGCTAAATAGCAGGATGGCCAGCGCGTAATTCAACCAGCCCATCTCGACATCGGCCTTGATGCCGCACAGCCGGTACAGAGCACCTTCGATGCGGCCTGCAAAGCGTAGCCGCCCCTCCATCACTTGGGCGATGTATCGACCCGTGGGAATAGCCAGCAGCAACAGCACGACGCTGTACAACGCCAGCAGGATCCAGGCATGGGTAGTCATGAAAACTTCTCCGGTTGCAGCAATGCAACCACGAGGTAGACAAGCAACCCCACCGACACAACGCTACCGAGTACATACAGCCAGGTCATTTCGCAGGCCCTCCCAATTTGGCGCAGCCTTCGGCCATGCCGACCAGGAGCAGCCAGAACACAACGACTAGCGCGAGACAAACGACATCCATCGGACGCCCTCCTTCACAAGATGGCGAGATCGTAGAAATCGCCGCGTCAAGATGTCGGTAAATTCGCGGGGGTCCGCATAAAAACGGTATCAACGACTTCCGGCGGGCGCCCCGGAAAGACGCTTCGCGGCCATCTTCGCCGCTCATGGTCACCCTTCGAACGCGTGGTGTTCTCAGGGTCATTGATAAACGTTGACCTGATCTGATGGACTCGATCCGTGGGTCACTGCTGGCCGCCGCACCGAACCCGCGTTCGGAACCTGGCGTACTCGTTCGGCGGAAATTTGACGAGTTCTTTACGCATCGACGGGCAGTCTTTACGAGGTTTTTATGCCGCTTGACCTGCAATTCAATACAGCCGGAGAGGACACGCATGCAAAGATCACATCGGCTACCGGAGGTTTGTCATGACTGGGATTGCAATTCGCCGCTTTCAGCTGAACGACTCGCTCGAGGAGCTGACGAGCCTGCTGCACCGTGCGTTCTCGTCGCTGGGGCGCCAAGGCCTCAAGTGCACTTGTGTCAATCAGACAGTTGACGTGACGCGCCAACGTGTTGGGCTGGGGGACTGTTTCGTTGCAGCCGCCGACCGGAGGGTTGTCGGGACCATTACCCTGCATGGCGTCGATCGTGCGTCTCCAGTGAATTGGTATTGCAATCCCGCCGTCGCCAGCATTCATCAGTTTGCGGTTGACCCCAGCCATCAAGGCGTTGGAGTCGGTCAAGCTCTGCTCCACACAGCTGAGGACCAGGCCAGATGTCGGCGATATGTCCAATTAGCCCTGGACACGCCTGAGCCGGCGGAGCACCTTCGCGCTTTCTACGGCCGTCGCGGATTCATGCAGGCGGAAACAACAAAGCTCTCGGGGAAAGCGTACCTTAGCGTTGTCCTGAGCAAGGCGGTCAATCCTCTTGCAAGGGGATCGGGATCGATCCACTGGCCGCCGCGCCACCCTGCAGAGATGGCTGTATTGCAACGCGGCGGCACGACGCAAGTTCCGAAACTATTTCATTGAACCGAAACTCGCCGCTCAAAATCGCTAGGCTCAATTCAAGCGCGACCGCAGCCCCGCTCGATACACGCTGCGCCTTGCGGTCCGAGTCATGTCATCGGTCCGAGGCCGTCACGCCACTTGCCAGCGCTTGCTCGTTCCAAATGGACAGTCGCGTTCCTTCCGTATAGGATACCCCCCTATTCTATAATGCGCGGCCATGAGCCACACCGTCCACGACAAGCAGAAACTCCTGAATCGGGTCCGGCGCATCCGCGGCCAGGTCGAGGCGATCGAGCGTGCGCTGCAGAGCGAAGCAGGCTGTGCCAGGGTCATGCACCTGATCGCCGCTAGTCGTGGTGCGATGAATGGTCTGCTCGCCGAAGTCGTCGAGGACCACATCCGCACCCACCTCGTCGACCCGATTAAGCATCGCAACGCGCTCGACGTCGATGCCGCTGACCAGTTGGTCGCAATCGTCCACAGTTATTTCAAATGAGCGAGGCCAAGATGACACAACAGCCAGCGGCACACAGCCATGTCTTCCTCGGCGCCGGGCACGAGCGCAGCGAACGCAAGACATGGATCGTTATCGGGCTGTGCGGGTTCATGACGGCTGCCGAGATCATCGGCGGCTGGCTGTTCGGATCTGTAGCGCTCGTGGCCGACGGCCTGCACATGTCGACGCATGCGGGCGCGTTGTTGATCGCAGCGCTGGCGTACACCTACGCCCGGCGACATGCGACCGACGCGAGGTTCACGTTCGGCACCGGCAAGCTCGGGGATCTCGCCGGGTTCACCAGCGCCATCGTGCTGGCCATGATCGCTCTGCTCATCGGCTACGAATCCGTGAGCCGACTGCTGGCGCCCGTGAGCATCGACTTCCACCAGGCCATTCCGATCGCGATTCTCGGTCTCCTCGTCAACCTAGTCAGCGCCTGGCTGCTGAGCGGCGGTGATCACCACGGGCATGCGCTCGAGCATCAACATTCGGGCGAGCACGAAGGGCACGGCCACGGAGCGGAGTCCCGAAGTATCTACACTGGGGACGGTACGCTGCGGCTGGAGGTGTTCGAGGACGATGTACCACCACGCTTCAGGCTCCGCACTGAGCGCGGCGCTGTCGGAACGGCGCCGCGCGTTGCCTCGCTCGAAACGGTGCGCCCCGACGGGGCACGGCAGATCTTCGCGTTCGCAAGTCGGGGCGACTTCCTGGAATCGGTCGAAGAGATTCCCGAGCCGCACGAGTTCATCGCCCGCCTGCGCATGCTGGACAGCGACCCTGACGCCGTCCACGAATTCGTCTTTAGCGAATCCGATCATGGTCACCACGGCGCCGGAACGAAGGTGCACAGAGACAATAACTTCCGTGCCGCCCTGGTTCACGTCATCGCCGATGCGGCGGTCTCGGTGTTGGTGATTCTGGGGTTGATCGCGGCGAGGCTTTTCGGCTGGCTTTGGATGGACCCGATCGTGGGTATCGTCGGTGCGCTCGTGATCGCCAACTGGTCCTACGGACTGATCCGCGACACCGGCGCGATACTGCTGGACATGAACGCCGATCGAGACCTGGCAGCGGACGTGCGCCAAGCCATCGAGGCTGATGGGGATCGGCTGGCCGATCTGCACGTCTGGCGCCTCGGGCCGGGCCATCTCGGCGCAATCGTGTCGGTCGCGACCGCCACGCCTCGCGACCGTGACTTCTACCGGGTCAAACTGGAAAGATTTCGCTCCTTGTCGCACCTGACAATCGAAGTGCAGGCGTTGTGATGGTTCGCGATGAGACCGCCAACGTTCAGGTGAACAACCGAGACAGCACGTAGCCAGACTCTCAGAGGCGCAGGGTCGCGAATCTACGCACGATGCGAAACTCCAACAGAAGGCGAATGCGTCAAGGATGTCGGACCGTCCGACCATGAGCGATGCCGGCCGCGAAAATCAGAGCAATGTTCCGCGCATGACGAGTAAAGCCACACTGAAATAGATCACCAGACCCGTCACGTCCACCAGGGTGGCAACGAACGGCGCAGAGGACGTCGCCGGGTCCAGGCCGGCACGCCGGAGTATGAATGGGAGCATCGATCCAATGAGAGTTCCCCACATAACAATTCCGATCAGCGAAAAGCCGACCGTTATCGCAACCAGCAACCAATGCGAACCATAGATCGTCGAGAACTGCGACCAAACTGCGACCCGAGAGAAGCCGATCGCGCCGAGGATCGCGCCCAGCACCAGGCCAGCGAGGATCTCGCGATGCAGCACGCGCCACCAGTCCTTCAGCTTCACCTCACCCAGTGCCAGTGCGCGAATCACCAAGGTGGTCGCCTGGGAGCCTGAGTTGCCGCCACTGGAGATGATGAGGGGCACGAACAATGCGAGCACAACCGCCTTGGCGATCTCTCCCTCGAAGAAACCCATCGCCGTTGCGGTCAACATCTCGCCGAGGAAAAGGATCACCAGCCAACCCGCACGTTTGCGAACCATGCGCCAGAACGTGATCGCCATGTAGGGCTCGTCGAGTGCCTCGGAACCGCCGATCCTCTGGATTTCGCTCGTCGCCTCGCCCTCCGCGATGTCGAGGGCATCGTCGATCGTCACAATACCGATCAGGACGCCGGAAGTGTCGGTCACAGGCAAGGCCTTTCGGTCTTCCCTTTTGAACAGCGCGATCGCCTCCCTTACGTCATCAGTCGCCTTCAGCGACACATACCGGTGGTCCATGACTTGAGATACGAGCTTGCTCGGGGCGGCCAGCAGAAACTCCCTCACCCGAATGTCGTCGATCAAAACGCCATCGTCATCAAGGACGTAGAGCACGTTGAGTGTCTCGCTGTCCTGACCATGTTGTCTGACGTGATCGAGCACCTGTTGGACGGTCCAACCCTCCTTAATGGCTACGTAGTGTGGCGTCATCAAGCGCCCGACGCTGCGCGCAGCGTAGCCGAGCAAGGACAGCGCCACATGTCGCTCTTCTTCCGACAGGAGTGAGAGCAATTGCTTGGTCAGTTCGGCAGGCGATTCATCCAGGAGCACAGTGCGATCGTCTGGCGCCATGCTGTTCAAAAGTTCCGCAACGTCCGCCTGCCCCAAGGCCTTGAGAAGACGCTCTCGCGCGGGCCGACTCAAGAACTCGAAGGTGGTGGCCGCGGTCTTGCGAGGCAAAACGCGGATCACTACCGCCTGCTCAAGACTCGTCAATCCGTCGATCTCGGACGCGATGATCGGGGGAGGCCAGTTCTCGATCAGGCCGCGGATTTTGTCGACGTCAGTTGTCGCGATCGCTTCACCCAGGCTGGGCATTGCATTCCCCTTGGTTTCAGGCGCGCGTCGGACAGGTCGTCATTTCGCAATCCCTCTCGAGTGTGCCAGCCGCCGATTTGCGCCACTTCTCCAATGCGCTCGATCCTTTGAACTCTTCTATTGAAAACTCCGTTTGGGAAGCCGCCCTTCAAGGGCGGCGGTTCAGTGGCCGTGAGCGCCTGATCGGCCAGGAGAGGCGCTATTGTTGAGAGATCTCGATCGGATTGCTATCGATTGCACGTTAAATTCGCGCCTGTGGGGAAAAGCCCTCGTCGGCCTGCTGGCGTTGGCCGCCGACGGCCACACGGCCCGGCTGGCCATCGAGCTGAAGCAGCTCACCGAACTCGATCAATTGCCCAGCCCGATTTGGCGGCTTCGATGCCTTATTGCGGGTGCAGCCATTGGCGCGGCCCTGGAAGACCGCCTGTGCCTGATCCTGACCGATCTGAGCCTACCAACGGTCAAGCGGCTCGCGCTCGAGATGTGCGCCCAGACCGATCGCGAGGGCTGGCCGGGCATTCGACTTCTGGAGACGCTGTTCGAGCACGAGATCGACGAACGAGCGCGAGGTCCGTCGCAACTGGTTGGCGACAATGACCAAGTCCGGACTCGCTAGTTGACGCCGGCCATCGCATCGAGCGCCGCCGCATCGAGTCAGCGCTGACCCCGGACAAGCGTCTGTCGAGCTTCGACTTTTGCGCGGTGCCCAGCAAGTCCAAGGCTCGGGTAATGGCGTTGCCCGTGGACTAACTTGATCTAAGGTAACCAAGTGCCGGCTTCTTCCCCCGGAAAATCCTGAGCAAGCTGCCGTCCCAGGAAGTCCGATGGCCCTGCGGCGCAGCTGTAATGCTTAGCGAATTCGTCGTAGGTCCGGTTGGGTTCGGGGTCGTAGCGGTCGGGGGTCTTGATCAGCGCGCCGGTCTGATCGGGCACGATCAACCTGGGCACGCCGCCGATGAACTCGAGCGCTTGCACCTGGGCGCCGATCCAGTCGGCGGTGGTCTGGCGCGGGGTCGCACAGGCGTAGGTGTAGTTCGACGCACCCAGCGTGGCCACGAAGATCTGCGCCTGGTTGATCTGGCCGGTGACCGGGTTGATAATGGGCTCGGTTGAGCCGGCGTAGTCGGCGAACATCTTCTCGCCGGCGATGTGAATCTGGCGCATCGAGCGCGCTTGAGTTCGCGCGAACTCGCGGTACTTGATGCAGAAGCTGGTGTACTTGTAGGCCAGCGGGTTGCCCCGGGCGTACTCCTCCCACAGCAGCATCAAGGTGACACCGGCGCGCTTGAGCTCCTGGTGGACGAGTGCGAAGTCGGGCGCGAGTTGGTGACTAGACCGAGGCAGCGCTGGGCGGTACAGACGGGCATCCAGGTCCTCGTCACTCAGGGTCTGCGCAGCGTCCCAGTCGACGCCGGCAGCACGGGCCAGCGAGACGTACTTGCCGACCACGCTCTTGGAGACCTTGAGTGTTGACGCCGACCGAAAATTGACCCACTTACAGCGATAGTGCCGATC
>JANYBE010000503.1 GCA_025360945.1 Rhizobacter sp.
CGGCGACTGCGGCCGCTGCGGTGAGGTACTGATTTGGATTGGCGGCGAACTTGCCCTTGCACCTCGCGCTGCAGAAGTAGATGGGTGCGCCTGCGTGTTCCAGGACATGAGGCGACTGATCTGTGACCGTCATGCCACAGACGGGATCGTTGAGACCTTCCGCGGCTGGTGGCGTGGGTAGTTCGTGGACGGCGTGGCCGTCATGACCTGGGTGTGTTTGCATGTCCATCGTTCTACTCCTGCTTTGCTGCATCGCATATGGCACGTGAATCTTGCGCCTCGCAAAGCCCATGGGCCGAACAGACGAAGATGTGGTGATGCGGCGCCAATCACGCTGCGTGCGCCAACGCACAGACGCATGCCTCAGGGCAAGCGCATCCTGCCAAAAGGGTTACTCCCTTGCTCGTTCAGGTTGTACACGCGTTGCGCATTCGCACGGCCTGAGGCGTCGTTCGTTCTGGCCTGCATTTGATGCGGATCAAGCCGCGACGGCGGAGCCTACGTAGGATCTGATCGCACGCGAATCGCACGAACATGAAGCCGTTTTCAAACCGCCGCACCAAGCGCAACACCACATTCGTGGCAATGCTGGTGTGGGCGTTTGCGCTGGCTTCCGGAATGGCGAATGCCTGCCTGCTTGAGACACCCGGTCAACACGCGCATATCGGCGCGGGCCACTCTGCGAACGCTCATCACGTCCACGCCAGTGACGCGACACCGGGTGATGTCCTTGCCGTTGACGATGACCATGACGACGACGCAGATGCCTCGAAGGACTCGTGCCTGAAAGCCTGCGACGATGGCTCGAGTGCGCAGGTCAAGGTGCAGACAGGCGTCAATCTGACCGATCCCGGGCTGGCGCTCCTGCTCGCCTTGGCATGGAATGCGGCAACCCCGGTCGCATCGGCGCCAAGCCGGTTCGACGAACTTCTGGTCCCCGTCGTGGGACCGCCTTTCAGACTGCGCTACTCGCGACTGACGTTGTAGCCGTCTGACGACGCCTGACCCGGAGCCCTGTGCGCTGCGGTCCGCTTCAACGCCTGCATTCGTTTCGGCTCTGCGCCCAGGTGCGGTGACCGATCCCGACAACAGGCGATCCACCTATGCCTGGCGGCGACCGCCCGGCTTTCCAAATCGACCCACCGCATAAGGAATACCCAATGAAACTCGCTCATTCGCTTTCGCTCGCCCTTGCCATCTCGACCATGGGCGCGCCCTCCTGGGCCGCCGATGCTGACGACCACCAGGCCCATCACCCGGCAGGGGCCGCTTCGGCGCCTGCCTCCAAAGCGATGCCCGGCAAGGCTCGACCGGACATGGCACGAATGGACTCCCAGATGAAGGCCATGCACGAGATGCACGACAAGATGATGGCCACGAAAACGCCCGCAGAGCGGGATGCGCTGACGGCCGAGCACATGAAGATCATGCAGGACAGCATGACCATGATGAACGGCATGTCTCCCGGCGGCATGGGTGGCATGAAGGGTGACATGGCCGCGCGCCATCAAACGATGGAGGCGCGCATGGAAATGATGCAGGCGACGATGCAGATGATGATGGACCGTCTGCCCGCTGCGCCGGCGAAGTGACGGGAGCACCGGCATGGCATCCGTCGCTGGCCCTTTCAGCACCGGGATCGCGTTGGCCGCCACCGTCGGCGTGTTCTACGCCCTGTGCGCCCTCCTCTGGGTGCTGGCCCCCCGCCCGTTCCTCGGCTTCATGAACAGCCTGTTCCACGGCATGGACTTTAGCGGCATGGTGCAGCCACAGCCCTTCGCGTGGTCGGGGTTTCTCGTCGCGCTGCTGTTGCTGAGCGGCTGGGCGCTGCTCGCGGGGACGTTCTTCGCGTGGCTGCGCAATCGACTCGCGGCTTGACCCATACCCGCCTTCAGGAGGATCGAATGAATCACGAACTTTCCCATCACGACGCCGAGCCACCACCGTTCTGGCGCTCGCGCTACGCCGTCGGCCTGCTCGTCATGGGCGGCATCGCGACGTACTTCCTGCTGAGCGAACACCGTGCCCACTTCCTCGGCGCGTTGCCGCTCCTGCTGCTGCTGTCGTGTCCGCTGATGCATGTCTTCATGCACCACGATCATGGTGGTCACGGCGGCGGTCACGGGCACCACCACGGTAATGAGCCCATGTCCACGCCGCCGGCGGCGTCACCGACGCCGCCCACCGGAGACCGGCCATGAACCACGATGCCCCCGCCTACGGACTCTGGGCGCTCGTCGTCTTCAATTCGGCCATCTTCCTGATGTTCGCGTTCAGCTTCTTCAAGCCACAGACCGCACGCGACTGGCGCACCTTCGGGGCCTTCGCCGCCTTCATCATCGCGCTCTTCGTCGAGATGTACGGCTTCCCGCTGAGCATCTATCTGATGTCCGGCTGGCTGCAGACGAAGTACCCGAATCTCGACCTGATGTCGCACAACACCGGCCACTTGTGGTCGACGCTGCTCGGCGAAAAGGGGGACCCGCACTTCGGTGCGCTGCACATCGCAAGCTATGTGTTCCTGAGCTTCGGCTTTTATCTGTTGTCCAGCGCGTGGAATGTCCTCTATCACGCGCAGCGGCGCAGTGCACTGGCCACCTCCGGGCCGTATGCGCGCATCCGCCACCCGCAGTACGTGGCCTTCGTTCTCATCCTGCTGGGCTTCCTGCTGCAGTGGCCGACGCTGCTGACGCTGGTGATGTTCCCGATCCTGCTCGTGATGTACGGGCGACTCGCGGTCACGGAAGAAGCGGAAATGCGCAAGCAGTTCGGCGCCGACTTCGATGCCTACGCAGCGCGCACGCCTCGCTTCTTTCCTGCCTGGCGGAATTCGGATGTCAGCACACGCCTGAAGGCCTGAACCCTCTGAACCAGGAGAACTCACCATGCAAACCCTCAGCTTCGATGTCAACGGCATGACCTGCGGCGGCTGCACCAGCAGCGTCCAGCGCGCGCTCAGCGAACTGGACGGCATCAACCACGCCGAGGTCTCGCTGAGTCCGGGCGTGGCCACGGTAGTGGCTGATCCCGCCCGCGTGACGCCCGCCCAGATAGAGTCGGCCATCAGCCAGTTGGGCTACCCCGCCAAGGCGCGACCGACGGCGCACAGCGAGCAGGCCCGCGCATGAGCAAGAAGAAGCACAAGCACCGCGACGAAGAGCGCGAAGCGGTGGCCGCTGCAGTTTCCACCGCGTCGGGTGCGCCCGCAGCAGGAACTGGATCGGCGACGGCTCCCATCTCGCGCGAGGACTACGAAGCCCAGTTGCACATGCTGCAGGTCGAGCTGGTCAAGCTGCAACGGCACTTCATCGGCTGCGGCGACAAGATTCTCGTTCTTGTCGAAGGTCGCGATGCCGCCGGCAAGGATGGTGGCATCAAGCGCATCGTGGAGTACCTGAGCCCCCGCGAGACGCGTGTCGTTGCCCTCGGCAAGCCCTCTGACCGGGAACGACGCGGCTGGTATTTCGAACGCTATGTCGCTCAGCTCCCGGTCGCCGAAGAGTTCGTTCTCTTCAATCGCAGTTGGTACAACCGCGCCGGCGTCGAGCAAGTGATGGGGTTCTGTTCGAAGGACGAACACGAGGAGTTCATGGGCTCCGTGCCGAAGTTCGAGGAGATGCTCGTCAACTCCGGCATCAAGCTGTTGAAGTATTACCTCGATGTCAGCAAGGACGAACAGACGCGGCGTCTCGCGGAACGCAAGCGCGATCCGCTGAAGCAGTGGAAGAGCAGCCCGATCGATGCGGTGGCCGTCAAGCACTGGAAGGCGTATTCAGAGGCACGCGACACGATGCTGCTGCGAACGCACACCGCTGTCGCGCCATGGCACATCGTGCGGGCCGACGACAAGCGCCTCGCGCGCTTGAACCTGATGCGCGACATCCTGTCGCGACTCCACTACGCCGGCAAGAAAAACAAGGTCGTGCAGCCCGACCCGGACGTGGCCTTCGAGTTCACGCCGGACTGCATCGCCGCCAAGCGGCTGGCGCGCTGACCCTCGACGAACTGGCGCTCACCATGCAACCAAGCAGCATCGAAGCGCGCGAACAGGGTGCCACTCTGGCCAGTATTGAGGCTGTCGAGCGATCGTTGCCGAAGCTCGCCAGTCCCCATCATCCCGACGCGACCGAACCCGGCGTCGACGCCGAGCTGCAGAAGTTGCAGCGCGAGACCTTTGGGTACTTCCTGCACGAGACAAATCCGGTCAACGGCCTGGTGATCGACAAGACGGCACCGCATTGGCCAGCGAGCATCGCTGCCACCGGACTTGCGCTGGCGTGCTACCCGGTGAGCGTGGAACGCGGCTTCATGACTCGGGCTGCAGCCGTGGAGCGGACGCTGACGACGCTGCGCTTCTTCTGGAACAGCCCTCAGGGCCCCGAACCGGATGCCACCGGCTACCAAGGCTTCTACTATCACTTCCTCGACATGCAGACCGGTCGGCGCGCCTGGCAGTGCGAACTGTCCACCGTCGACAGCACGTTCCTGCTGGCCGGTGCCCTCACGGCCGCGATCTACTTCGACGCCGACAGCGCCGAAGAGAACGAGATCCGCGCGCTCGGCGACGCCCTCTACCGCCGCGCCGACTGGGCATGGGCGCAAGACGGCGGCGCCACGGTCACCCACGGCTGGAAGCCGGAGAGCGGTTTCCTCCCGTACCGATGGGAAGGCTACGACGAGGCGCTGCTGCTGTACGTGCTGGGCCTCGGCTCGCCAACGCATCCGTTGGCCGCGCAGAGCTACGCGGCTTGGGCCTCGACCTACCACTGGACGGCGGGTGACGACCCGGGCAACGGGCAAGGCTACCTGTACGCGTCGTCGCTGTTTACGCACCAGCTGTCGCATGTCTGGATCGACTTTCGGGGCATCCAGGACGCCTTCATGCTCGACAAGGGCATCGACTATTTCGAGAACAGTCGCCGCGCCACGTACGCGCAACAGCGGTACGCGATCCTCAACCCGCAAAGGTTCGAAGGCTACGGCGACCATTGCTGGGGCATCACGGCGAGCGAAGGCCCCGGCCCCGACACGCTGACGCTCAACGGACTCGAGCGCCAGTTCTTCGGCTACCTGGCCCGTGGCGTGCCCTGCGGGCCCGACGACGGCACCCTGGCGCCGTGGGCCGTGGTCGCATCTTTGCCGTTCGCGCCCGAGATCGTGCTGCCGACCCTGGCCCACTGCATCCACCAGGCGAGGCTGACCCAATTCAACTCGTACGGCTTCAAGGCGGCCTTCAACCCGTCGCACCCCGGTGAGCCTGGCAACCCCTATGGGTGGTGGGTGTCACCGTGGCATTTCGGGCTCAACCAGGGACCGATCGTTTTGATGATCGAGAACCATCGGTCGGGCTTGTTGTGGCGGTTGATGCGAGCTTGTCCGTACATCGCCGACGGTCTGCGACGAGCAGGCTTTTCGGGCGGTTGGCTCGCCCCATGAAGCACGCGGCGACTTGGCAACGACCCAGCCATCCCAATGGGTCCTGACATCACTGCAGGAGAAGATCATGACGACAACGAATCTTTCACAGACCAGCACGCTCGGAATGCCACCGGCGTTGAGAAGAGCGCAGGCGGCGATTCATCTGCCAGAAGTGCAGGCGATGCTGCAACGGCTTTCGGAATTTGATCTCGGCGTCTTCATGCCGCATCAACACGACGAGCGAACCGGCGACTTCCAGCCGCTGCCCGACGACGTGATGCAGGTGGAGGCTGGCTGCCAGGTGTCGTTCCAGAACACCCAAGAGATAGTGAACCAGGCCAATCGATTTCTCCCGGTGGCCTGGCGTTGGCAAGCTGGCGCAGCGGTACCGGCGTCGGTGTGCGAGATGGTGGTTCCGGAAGAGCAGGACGATCCAGGGCGCCCGGTCAAACACAAGATGCCAGCCGAGCACTGATCCGGCGGTCACCGGCCTGGCCGGCGAGGTCACGGCCAGTGATGGCCAGCAGCCCTGCATCCCAGACAACCAAGGAATTGCAATGAAGACAAGTGTCATAGAAGTGCGCGACATGCTCTCGGTTTTGAGCGTGCAGGGCGTTGAAGAGCGAATCGGTGACGTGCCCGGCGTCGAGAGCGTCACCGTCAATTTTTCTGCGGGCAATGCAACCGTGCGCTACGACGAAACGAGGCTCGATATTGCGGACATCAAGTCGGATGTGCGTCAGCGCGGGTATGACGAAGAGGCCGCTCCAGGCGCTTCAGGCAAGTCAGCCGGTCGGGGGCACCACGACCTCACAGCGGCGGCGGCATCTGCGTCGGCCCCCGCAACAGCCCCGTCGAAGCCCAGCGCTGCCAAACCTGCCGACCCTGTCTCGGCAGGGGCAGATGCTTCGGGGACCGCAGGAGCCAAGGCACCCGACAAGGCAGCCGCGCCATCGGTACCGGCAGCTG
>JANYBE010000541.1 GCA_025360945.1 Rhizobacter sp.
TTCGGCCGCGTCCTGCAGGCGATCCGCGACGCCGAGAGCCGGGTCATGTTCACCGGCTACGACCCGCTGCGCTACAAGCTCGCCATCTGGACCCTCTCGGCGGTGATGTGCGGCATCGCCGGCGCGCTCTACGTGCCGCAGATCGGTATCATCAACCCGGGCGAGATGTCGCCGGCGGCGAGTATCGAGATCGCGATCTGGGCCGCGGTCGGAGGGCGCGGCACGCTGATCGGGCCGATTGTTGGTGCGTTCTTCGTCAACGGTGCGAAGAGCGTGTTCACGCAGTACCTGCCCGAGTACTGGCTCTATGTGCTGGGCACGATGTTCATCGCGGTGACGCTGTTCCTGCCCAACGGTATCGTCGGGCTGCTCAGAGCCAATAAGGATCCCGCATGACGCCCGATCTGATGAAGGCGGGCGCACAGGCCAGGATCGAGCACGAGCGCAAGGTCGCGGCGACCGCGGGCCAGTCTGGTGGACGCCAGGCCAGCTATTCGCGCGTCGCCACGCCCGGCGAGCTCGACGTGACGCACGGCGCGATCCTCTACCTCGACGACATCACCGTCAGCTTCGACGGCTTCAAGGCGCTGAACGCGCTGAGCTTGTCGATCAGCGCTGGCGAGATGCGCTGCATCATCGGGCCGAACGGAGCGGGCAAGACGACGATGATGGACGTGATCACCGGCAAGACCCGGCCCGACCTCGGCAAGGCCTTCTTCGGCTCGACGATCGACCTCTTGCGAATGCGCGAGAACGAGATCGCCTCGATCGGCATCGGCCGCAAGT
The DNA here is from genome assembly GCA_025360945.1 of Rhizobacter sp. Taxonomy (GTDB): domain Bacteria; phylum Pseudomonadota; class Gammaproteobacteria; order Burkholderiales; family Burkholderiaceae_C; genus LMDS01. The sequence continues at coordinate 787 of JANYBE010000541.1, forward strand.
TCCAGAAGCCGACCGTGTTCGAGCACCTCAGCGTATTCGAGAACCTCGAGCTCGCGCTGAAGGCCGACCGCGGCGTGCGCTCGTCGATGTTCTTCCGCCTGAGCGGCGAACAGCTCGACCGCATCGGTGCGATGCTGGCGCTCATTCACCTGAAGAGTAGCGCGCAGCGAGTCGCCGGCCTGCTCTCGCACGGCCAGAAGCAGTGGCTGGAGATCGGCATGCTGCTGATGCAGGACCCGAAGCTGCTGCTGCTCGACGAGCCGGTCGCCGGCATGACCGACGAAGAGACCGAGCGCACGGCCGAGCTCTTTCTTTCGCTTGAAGGCAACCACTCGCTCGTCGTCGTGGAGCACGACATGAAGTTCATCGGCGAACTGACTCAGAACGGCAGAAATGGCAAGAAGGTCACCGTCTTGCACGAGGGCAGCGTGCTGGCCGAAGGGCTGCTCAGCGAGGTGCAAGCCAACGAGAAGGTTGTCGAGGTGTACCTTGGCCGCTGACATGCTCAAGGTTGACGGCGTCAACCAGTACTACGGTGGCTCGCACATCCTGCGCGGCGTCGGCTTCGAAGCGATGCTCGGCGAGGTCACGGTGATCCTCGGCCGCAACGGCGTGGGCAAGACCACGCTGCTCAAGAGCCTGATGGGCGTGGTGCCGGTGAAGACCGGGACGATTCAGCTCGACGGCGTGAACATCACCCTGGACACTCCCTACGAGCGCGTGCGCAAGGGTGTGGGCTACGTGCCGCAAGGCCGCGAGATCTTCGGTCGGCTCACGGTGCAGGAGAACTTGCGCATGGGCCTGGCCTACAAGAGCGGCAGCACACCGATTCCGGCTGAGCTGTTCGAGCTGTTTCCAGTGCTCAAGACCATGATCAACCGGCGCGGCGGCGACCTGTCCGGTGGCCATCAACAGCAGCTCGCGATCGCGCGCGCGCTCGCCGCGGGGCCGAAGCTGCTGATCCTCGACGAGCCGACCGAAGGCATCCAGCCGAGCATCATCAAGGACATCGGCCGCGTCATCCGCATGCTCGCCGACCGCGGCACGATGGCAATCGTGCTGGTCGAGCAGTTCTACGATTTCGCCGCCGAGCTCGCCGACCAGTACCTGGTGATGGAACGCGGCGAGATCATCCAGCGCGGACGTGGCAAGGACATGGAGACCGAGAGCGTGCGCGCGTTGATGTCGATCTGAGCGGGTGCGAGCCGGCGATCAACCGCCTGCCGGCATTTTAGGCACGGCGCGATCGATCGCCTTGCGCGCCGCCTCTTGGATCTTGCATCTTGCATTTTGCCGCGCGGCTTCTGTGCTGGGCGCTGCCCTCGCGCTCGTTGCGCCCGAGATTGGACGCGGTGGATTGCCAGAACCGCACCACCGTCATCCTGTTGCCGAGTGGCGACTGCACGGCGTAGCTCGGGGCCGCCACCTCAGCGCCGCGCCCACGGGAAGACCTGGCCGAAGCGAGTAACGGTGCTCTGCGGGCGAATTTTGCGGTCGACATGTCGGGATCGTTTCGTGCTGGGACCGCGCGAACTCCCAGTGTCCCCAGCGCGGTTGACCAGCGTGGCCTGACCGGTGACGGGGCGGCCGCGCGCTTCAAAAGTCCAAGCTGTACCGGTAGCTCTTGAACCCGAGCACTGCGGCCTTCAGTCTGATCTGCTGCACCACCAGATCGGGCGTTATGTGCTCGCCTTCGTGCAGAACCTGGCCGTTGATGATCACGAGCCGGTTCGCCGCCGTGGGCGAATACATCGAGCCGCCGACAGCGAGTGTGGGCAGCTGGCGGCGGATCTCGTCGGGCAACTCGCTGATGGCGTAGACGCGATCGTCGCTCTTGGGCGAGGCAGGCAGGGACGCCTCGGTCGGCGCCGGCCGTGCCTTGCGCAGCGCTGGCGGCGCCGTCTGCACCGGCGCTGCGATGTTGGCCTGGGCCGGCGTGGGCGGCGCCACCGACGCAGCGGGCATCAACGGCGCCCCGGCTAGCGTGGCCGCAGGCGTCACGACCGGCACCGCCACCTCGCTCGCCGGGCTGCGGCCGAGCAACAGGTAGAGCGTGAACGCCACGACCAAAGCAAGCAGCACCCCGACCACCATCACCGCAATCCACAGCCGCGACTTCGCCGCTGCGCCACCAGGCCGCGCACCGGCGAACGCAGGTTGCGCATGAAGGCTCGGCACGCTGCCGCGTTCGCGTTCGGCTTCGGCCTTGCGCAAGGCGTCGAGAATGTAGGACATCGAGGTCTTTCAGCGGCGGGTGAGGCGCGGCTCGTCGACACCGCTGGCGCGATTGAGCTGCATGAACGTGGTCGGACCAACCAGGCCGTCGGGCTTGAGGCCTTGGGCGAGCTGGAACGCCGAGACGCGTGCCTTCCACGCGGCATCGGTGCCGGGGGCCGGCGCGGGTTCGCCGCGCAGCGTAGCGAGTTGCGCGCCCAGCGATTCGGCAACCGGCCCCGCGCCGCTCTCGACGATCTTGCCGGTGTAGCCTGGTGGCGCGCGCCAGAAGGTCGCGAAGTCGCCACGCCACAGCGTCGCGAGCGAGACCAGCGAGATCGTCTGCGAGATGCCGGCCATGCGCAGCGTCGCGGTGTCGTTCGTCAGGCCGGTGAGCAGCGCGTACACCGGTCGATCGCTGTCGTCGTGCAGCATCAGGATGCCGGGACGGTCGAGCTGGCGGATCAGCGCGAGACTGCTGCTCGGGGTTCGAAAGCACTGCAGCTGCGCGCGCGCCGCGGTGATGCACGGGTCGCCGTCGTCGAGCGCGAGCTTCCATTCGGGTGCGAGCTCACGCCACGCGTCTTTCTCGTTGCGGGTCAAGGCCTTGAAGCGCGTTGGCAGGTTGGCGGCGGTCAGGAACGTTGCGCCAGCAATTGGCGCAGAGGCCGCTGCGGTGCTGGATGCGCTGACCGCGGCGTGCGCTGCCGATGCGGCGCTCGGCCCGATGGCCGATGTCGCCACCGATGCGGCCATCGGCAGCTTCGCGATCGTCGCCACCGGCGCGCGCTGCGTGGCGTAGACGATCAGCGAGATCACGCCGATCAACGCGATCGCGGCGAGTGCGCTCAAGGCCATCCACGCCGGGCGACCGAGTCGCAGCACAGCCGGGCCAACGCTTGCGCGCGTGCCGAAGACCTCGACTGCCGCCTTGTCAACGATGTCACGGTCTGCCAGGCCCTTGCCGCTGGCGTAGGCGCCGAGCAGCGCGCGGTCGCACAACAGGTTGATGCGGCGAGGCACGCCACGCGACAGCTGGTGGATGCGCGCAAGCGCCTTCGCGTCAAAGGGCATCGCGGTCGTCATGCCGGAGACGCTAAGGCGATGCCGGATGTAGGCTTCGGTCTCGGTTTCGGTCAGCGCGCCCAGGTGGTAGCGCGCGATCACGCGTTGAGCGAGCTGCTCGAGCTCGGGACGCGCGAGCATGTCGCGCAGCTCGGGCTGGCCGATCAGGATGATCTGCAAGAGCTTGCGCTCGTTCGTCTCCAGGTTCGTCAGCAGGCGCAGCTGCTCGAGCACGTCGGCCGAGAGCATCTGCGCCTCGTCGATGATGAGTACGTTGTTCTGGTTGACCGCGTGCGTCTTGAGCAGGAACTCGTTGAGCGGGTCGAGGTAGTCCTTGACGGTGGCCCGCGTCTCGCCCTTGCCGAGCTCGGGGTGCGGGACGCCGAACTCCGCGCACACCGAATGCAGCAGCTCCGGCACGGTGAGCTTGGGGTTGAAGATGTAGGCGACATTTGTGCGCCGCGGGATCTGCTCGAGGAAGCAGCGGCACACGGTTGTCTTGCCGGCGCCGATCTCGCCGCTCAGCAGCACGAAGCCGCCGCCGCCGTTCACGCCGTACAGCAGATGCGCCAGCGCCTCGCGGTGGCGCTCGCTCATGAACAGGTAGCGCGGATCCGGCGCGATCGAGAACGGCTCGTGCTTCAGTCCAAAATACGACTCGTACATGGGGGCGGAGAATACAGCGTGGCGACGGGCACAATCGGCCGCACTCCCGCTTCAGAGCCCTCCGACCCATGATTACCGTCCACCACCTGAACAACTCGCGCTCGCAGCGCGTGCTCTGGCTGCTCGAAGAACTAGGCCTGCCGTACGAGATCAAAAAGTACCGGCGCAACGCGCAGACCATGCTGGCGCCGCCGGAGCTGCTGAAGGTCCATCCGCTGGGCAAGTCGCCGGTGATTACGGACGCCGACACGACCGTGGCCGAGTCCGGCGCGATCATCGAGTACCTGCTCGAGCGCTACGGCCAAGGCCGTCTCGTGCCGGCCGCCGGCACGCCGGAACAGCTGCGCTACCGCTACTGGCTGCACTTCGCCGAGGGCACGGCGATGTCGCCGCTGCTGATGAAGCTTGTCTTCGAGCGCATCAAGGTGGCGAAGATGCCGTTCTTTGCCAAGCCGATCGCGCGCGGTCTGTCAAACAAGGTGCTGACCACGATGGTCGAGCCGAACCTGAAGCGCCAGCTCGATTTCATGGAGGCCGAGCTGGGCAAGAGCGAATGGTTCGCCGGCAACGAGTTCAGTGCGGCGGATATCCAGATGAGCTTTGCGCTCGAGGCCTCGGCGCAGCGCGCAGGGCTGAATGCGAGCCGGCCTAAGCTGATGGCGTTCCTCAAACGCATTCACGCGCGGCCGGCCTACAAGGCCGCACTCGAGCGCGGTGGGCCGTACAGCTTCGCTAACGACTGAGGCGCCGATCGCCGCCGCGTTTCAGCCCGGCGGCGCACCGAGCTGGCGACGCGGATCGGCGTTCGCGAAGGCTTCGAGCCGCTCGCACTCGGCCATGATGCGATGTACCGTCGGAATGCCCGCGACTTCTATCTTGAAGACGCGCATCACGACGACGATGCTGGCCAGGCAGATGTCGGCCATCGTAGGCACATCGCCATGGCAGAACGTGCCGGTTTGCGGCTCGGTGGCGAGGCGCTGTTCGAGCGCCTGCAGGCCGGTGGCGAACCAGTGGATCTGCCAGGCGCGCCATGCGGCGTCGTCGAATTGGCCCGCCGTGGTCAGGTACTTCTTCACCCGCGGTGTGATCAGCGGGTGAGTGTCCGCTGCGAGCATCGCGGCGAGCGAGCGCGCCCGGGCCCGGCCATGCGCGTCCACAGGCAACAGCGCGGGAGCGGGGTAGGTCTCGTCGAGGAACTCGAGGATCGCCAGCGACTGCGTGAGCGCGGTGGGCGACGACCCCGAAGCATGGTCGATCAGTGCTGGAATGGCGCCCATCGGGTTGATCGTCAAGAACGCCTCACTGCGCTGCTCGCCAGCGTCGAGGTTGACGTTGTGTTCGTGCGGCTTCACGCCCTTGAGGTTGAACGCGACCCGAACGCGGTAGGTCTCGGACGTGCGCCAGAAGGAGAACAGCTCGAAGCGGACGGGATCGGTCATGGGCACTCCTGAAAGCGAGGCCGCGGGCGGCGGGTCGGGCAACGCGCCTTGCCCGCGCATAGGATAACCCGGCGAGCCGAACCGGCCCCTATAGCGCGCCCATGCGCGAACGCAGCAGGTTCGCGCCGTCACCTTGCGCTTCGCGCGCCGCGGGCTGCGCGTGAACACCGCCATCGCGTTCGCGCAGCACCTCGGCCAGCGTCTTCTTCTTCGGTGCGGCCGGGTTCACCGACGCGACGGAGACCGGCGCCGAGGCTGCGCCTGCGGGCGGTTCGAGTACGCAGGGCGCCGACTGGAAAACAAGCTTGCCGTCGACCATGCACTTGTGGATCGCCTGAGCCTGTGCGGCCTGAGCGCACAGCAGCGCGGTGGCCAGGACCAGTTGCGCGGGCAGGCAGAGTCGGGCGGCGTCCATCAGCAAAATTCTAGGGAACTGCGACGCCACGCGGCGAAGGTGTGATGCGCAGGAATTCACGCCGCCATGGCGCGCGTGCTCAGGTTCGCCACACGCGGGGCGTGCAGGCCGGCAACTGCCACGCCAGCTCGCGCCATGCGCCCCACACGCGCGTGAGAAGCGTCATCAATGGCTCGACGCGCGGGGCGAGAACGCGCAGCACGACGATGCCGTCATGCACCGACGTAGCGCCGGCGCTCGCCTGCAGGGCGTTGTCTTGCGTCGCAGCGCGGGCGGCATCGAGTAGCCCGTCGCGGCGTATCGCCGGCAACGCACCGCCCGCGGCGAACCACAGCGTGCCCATCACGCGATGACCGGCCCAGCCGAGCGGCGAATCGAGCAGGCGCGCATCCGTGGCGTCGATCACACCGCGTTCCAGCCAGCGGCCGGGAAGCTCGATGCTCTGCGTGAAGCGGCCGCGAACAAAGGCCTGATCCGAGGCCGGAAGGCCAAGCGCGAGCACATCCCAGCCCATCATCTCGGCACTGGGGGCGAGCCCAAAGCGCATCGTGTTCTGCGCGATGCAGCCGCTGTACGCGAGCGTCTCGAGCGGCAGCCACTCCAGGCGCGCGCCTTCGGCCAGCACCGCGTGCAGACGCTGTGTTGCGGGCGCACCGGTGCTGCGGTAGAAGCGCGTTGCGCCCGGCGTGGTGATGAGCGCGTGGGCGTCGGGCGCGAGGGTCACGCCGATGTCGAGTACGTCGCCGCCAACGAGGCCGCCGGGCGGGTGCACCAGCACGTTGTGGCAGACCGTCGGCCCCTCGGGGTACAGGCTCGCGAGCACGCGCAGCGGGCCGTCGTGGCGATCGTGCACGACGGTGCGTGCCGCGCCGTGAATCTCGTCGCGGCGGTATGCCAGTGCGAGGGAGCCCTGCCAGGCCATCAGGGAAAAGCGCGCTGCCAGAACGCGATGTGCAGGGCTGCGATCTCGGCCTCGACCGTGGGCACCGGGCCGAGCACGCGGATGGCCTTGTGGCCGTGCGCGAAGACCTCGCGGCAGGGCAGGTCCATGGTCGGGTTCTCGGCGTGGTTGCCGGTGAATTCGAGCAGGCGTCTTTCTTCCATGCCGAAGACGACCCGGCCGATGTTCGCCCAGTATTGCGTGCCGGCGCACATGCAGCAAGGCTCGACCGTGGTGTAGAGCGTGCAGTGCCAGAGTTCGTGCGAGGTCCATCGCGCGGCCGCCGTACGGGCGAGCACGGCCTCGGCGTGATTGACGCTGTCAACGTTGCCCTGCTCGATCAACACGGTCTCGTGATCGGGGCCAACGAGCAGCGCGCCGAACGGGTGGTGGCCGGCGGCGAGCGCGCGTTGCGCGATCGCGTTCGCTGCGCGCAGATGGCGCGCCACTTGTTGCGGTGTGGGGTCGACATCAATCACCTTGTGTTCCTCGGTGCGCCCAGCCCGTGGTGCGCTTTTCAATCATCGAAAACAGCTCGTACATGGTCATCGCCATCACGCCGATAGCGACCAGCCCGGCGAACGCGAGCGGCATGCGTTGCTGCGAGCCAGCACTCTGCATCAGGTAGCCAATGCCCGAATCGCCGGCCGTCATTTCGGCCAGCACGGTGCCGACGAAGGCGAGCGTGATCGCGACCTTCAGCGAGGCGTAGAAGTAGGGCATCGAGCGTGGTAGGCCGACCTTGACGAGCACGTCCCAGCGCTTGGCGCCTAGCACGCGCAGCACGTCTTCGAGCTCGGGTTCGAGCGTGGCCAGGCCGGTCGCGATGTTGACGGTGATCGGGAAGAACGAGATCAGGAATGCGGTCAGGATGCCCGGCCCCAGGCCGATGCCGAACCACACGATCAAGATGGGCACCAGCGCCGCCTTGGGCACCGCGTTGAAGCCGACCAGCAGCGGATAGATCGCCGCATACGCCAGGCGTGACGAGCCGACGAGAAAGCCCAGCACTACGCCCACGACGATGGCGATCGCGAAGCCCAGCAGCGTGACCCAGAAGGTTTTCCATGCCGCCTCGGCGATGGCGCCGCCAAAT
>JANYBE010000543.1 GCA_025360945.1 Rhizobacter sp.
GGCTCCTTGCGATACGCCGGGATCGGGCAAACTCTTCACTGCGTGCATCGCTGCCTTGGATTGATGGTTGACTGTCATACCTACCTCGCTGCTCACTGATTTCTCAGAGGGAGGTGGCGCAGGTCATATTGGCACAGGGGGGCGGTGATGCGGCCCTTGTTGAGAAAGGCTTGCCACTGGCGCTGCTTTGCGTCGTCGTTGCCAAAACCCTCGGTCAATGCCACGGGCGGCTCGGTGGGTAAGGCGGTACCCCGGCGCGTGAAAGTGGCGGTGATGGCGCGTGCCAACGTTGCGCCGTTTAGGTCGGTCCGCTGCGCGATGACCGCGATGTCGAAGAAGTCCTTCATGCGGGTGTTGGCCAAGCCGAGCACCGTCATCGCGTGAAACTTCTCGGCGATGACGGTGTAGACGGGATAGACCTTCAGCGTGGGCGCAGCCATGTCGTCCAGCAACACGGGGAACACCACGGTCTGGGGCTCCGGTGTGACCGCGTCGCCGAAGCCCACGTCGACCTGCAGTGCGCAGTGCGCGTTGCCGATGCGGCCGGTGAGGCGCACGCGTAGCCCGCCGTAGCGATTGTCCTCGCGGATCACGTCGGCGCGAACGGACGCGGGATCGAAAGCGATGCCGTCGTCCAGGTCGATGGCGGAGATATCGCGGAAGTTGGCGATCAGAGTTTCGGCGTCGTCGGGGCCAAAGCCCAGCAGGTCGGCGTCACGCGTTGGGCGGTGGGGCTGGGCGTATCAGAGCGAGAAGAGCAGGGCGCCTTTGAGCAGGAAGCGGTCCGCGTGAGCAGACGCGGCGATACGGCACAAGAGGCGTTCCAGCCCGAAGCGGTTCAGCAGCAGGTTGTAGTCATCGCCGCGCCGCTTCGCCAGGTTCAACAGGCGGGCAAGAACCGAGGCCCCGAGGTTTGCCGTCATGCGACGACGGTTTCCAGGTAGGGCTGCATGACCTGGGCCACGCGATTGACCTTGGCGTAGCGCGTCACTTCATCGATGTTCAGCTTGCGCTGACGCCACGCTTCCTTGAGCGCTTCGAGGGCGACGTCGAGTCCGACCTTGTGGCGAAACTTGAAGCAGTCGGTGATGGTCTTGGCCAGGCTGTAGACGCGGATCGTCGAGCCATGCTCGACGATGGTCTCGACGCCTTCGCTGTAGGCCTCGCCGCGCAGGCGCGCGATGCGCAGCGACGGATAGTCGATGGCGGGCGTCTGCGTCGCTTCGGGCAGCGCGATCCAAACTTCGTGAGGAAGCTGGGTGCCGATCTCGTGGAATTGCAGCGCCGACAGCAGACAGACCACTGCCTTGGGCACGCGCCGGCAGACCTCGACGAGCGATTGGTGTTCGGTCATCTCGCTGTCTGGCAGGCTGTAGAGGCCGCGCGTGACACGCTGGAGCTGACCGGTCCGGTGGAGCTTGAGGAGGAGTTGCGGCGACCAGCCGTGAGAGCGCAGATCAGCCGCGCTCAGCAGCCGCTGGCGGTGGGCGAGTTCGAGGATGCGGGCGGTCTGGGTGAGCGACACTCAGCTAGTTTAATATACGCATCACTTATCAGCAAGTCATGCGTCATTGCGAAACAACCAAAGAGCCCGAGCAGCCCGAGCCTTCAGGCTCTGCTTGCTTGTAGTTCTGTATGATCCGGATGCAGAAAGTTCGGTACTGCCAATCGGTCGTGATCCCCAGCTTGTGAAGACGATAGTTGAGTGCTGCGACGGACACTCGCCATCGCTTCTTGGCCGCGACGATCTCGCCGAGCGTGCCGACCCGAGGAAGCCTCGCGCGTACATCGGCCTTCGGCATGAGAAAGGCAGAGGCAAACTGGTTGGCCTGGTCCTCGACTTCCCGGCCACCGTGCAGCCCGCCATGGCGATGCAGCACGAGGTGCCCCAGCTCATGAACAGCGTCGAACCTGCTACGTTCGGCCGTCTTGGTGGTGTTGAGGAACAAGCGGAGTGCCTCGCTGCCACATAGAGAACGCGGCCAGCGAGAGCACGCGGACACCTTTCGCCTCCAGCATGTGAACGACGTTCTGCACAGGCCGCTCGCCGAGACCCCAATGCTGCCGAAGCGCGTGGCCTGCCGTTCCGGGTCGCACCCTTTTTTGCAGTCGATGAGATCGTGCTCCGGCAAGGTGAAGCGCCCGTGCACCCAGTCGCTGAGCATGAACGCGAAAGCGCCAGCGGCGAGCGCAGCGTCTCGGTCACGTATTGACATGGAACTCTACGATCGGAAGCTCGCCGCTTCGGCCATCAACTCGCCATGTCCATCGGTCCAAAGCGCGCCGCTCAACCTGCGAGCCGTTTGTCAGTGCGCGATGACCTCAGACTGGAACAGCTTCAAGGAGATCGACGCCCGACGGCGTCGACATGACGCGCTGGAGGCTAAAGCCCGAAGCCCTGAGCAGATTCTCATGCTCAGCCTTCGTTCGCTCGCGCCCGCCAGACGTCCAGACGAGCATGAGCAGATCGAGCAGCTTGCTGAACGACGCTGCGTTGCCCTGCGGGACAACAGGCTCGATCAGCAGCAAGCGGCTGGAGGCCGCCATGGCGTTGCGGCAGTTCGTGAGGATCTGTAGGGCACGTTCGTCGTCCCAGTCATGAAGGACCTTCTTGATGACGTAGAGGTCGCCTCCTATGGGTATTTCGGTGAAAAAGTCACCCTCTACAAACGCGCACCGCGCCGCCGGCCCTGCGCCCCACATTCGGGCGCGGGACGAGGCAACAACATGTGGCAGATCGAAGAGCACGCCTTGCGCGACAGGGTAGCTGCACAGGATGGCCTCGAGCAGAGTGCCCTGACCGCCACCAATCTCGACCACGGTTCGCGCGCCGGCGAAATCGAATGTGGCAACAATGGCCTCGTTCTCTTGCGCGCTTCGGCTCGTCATGGCAGCGTCGAAAATCCTTGCCAC
>JANYBE010000555.1 GCA_025360945.1 Rhizobacter sp.
TGACGCTCGCCGCACACGGCGGGCAGGGTGCAGTCACCGGCTCGCCTTGAAGGTCGTGAACACCCGCGTCTGCACCCGCCGCACTTCCTGCGGCAGCGCGTCCGGCGGCGTCATGCGCTTCTTGTCGGCGTCGCTCAGGAAGATGGTCTTGTTGTCGGCCACGTCCTTCTTGACGAACTTCAGCGACGCCGCGTTCGGGTTCGCATAGAACACCTTGTTCGTGAGGCTGGCCGCCACGTCGGGCCGCAGGATGTAGTTGATGAACAGGTGCGCGTTGCCCGGATGCGGCGCGTCTTTCGGGATCGCCATCGTGTCGAAGAACAGCGTGGCGCCGCCTTTCGGGACCAGCGCTTCGATCGCCGGCGGCGCTTTCGGTGCCGCCTCGAGCGCGCGGGCGCGGGCGATGTTGATGTCGCCCGAGTAGCCCATCACCGCGCACAGCGAGCCGCTGGCCAGGTCGTTGATGTAGCCGCTCGACGAGAAGCGCGTCACAAACGGCCGCACGCTCTTCAGCATCTTCGCCGCCGCGTCGTAGTCAGCCGTGGTCGTGCTGTATGCCGGCTTGCCGACATACAGCATCGCGACCGGCAGCACCTCGGAGGCTGAGTCGAGGAAGTTGATGCCGCAACCCTTCAGCTTGGCCGCGTACTTCGGGTCGAAGATGAGGCTCCAGGCGTTGTCGGGCATGGGTGTGTCACCTAGCGCGGCCTTGACCTTGGCAGTGTTGATGCCCACCGTCACGTAGCCCCACATCCAGTCGACCAGGTACTGGTTGCCAGGGTCGACATTGGCGAGCTGCTCGAGCAGGCCCTTGTCGAGGTTGCCCCAGTTCGTCAACTTGCCCTTGTCGAGCTTTTGCAGCAGGCCGCCGGCGATCTGGCTCTTCGCGAAGTGCGAGCCCGGCACGACGATGTCGTAGCCAGTCTTGCCCGCCACCAGCTTGGCATGCAGCACTTCGTTGGCATCGTAGTTGTCGTAGTTGACCTTGATGCCGGTCTCTTTCTCGAAGTTCTTGATCGTGTCGTCGGCGATGTAGTCCGACCAGTTGTAGATGTTGAGCAGCTTGGGCTCGTTGGCAGCCTGCGCCGTGGCAGCGGTGAGCACGAGGAGCAGGGCGGTCGTCTTCAGTGTCAGCGTCATCGCGGTGGTTCCTGTGAGTGGAGGCGGCGCTATGACGCGCCGGCGCAAATGCTACGGCAAAGGCGCAGCGCTGGACACCGGCACCTCGGTGCGCGCGGCGTTCATCACCATCGACAGAAAGGTGTAATACCCGGCGATGCCAATCAGGTCGACGGCACCGCACTCGCCGAAGCGCTGCACCACGTCGGCCCAGCTGCGGTCGGAGACGGCCTGGTCGCGGAGCAGCTCGGTGCAGAACGCGTACACCGCGGCCTCGTCGTCGCTCAGCACCTGAGGCCGGCGCCGCTGCGCGATCGCGGCTATCGATTCCGGAGCAAGGCCTTCACGCTGCGCGATCGGTGCGTGAATCGCCCACTCGACCTGCTGCGACCAGGCACGCGCGGTCAGCAGGATCGCGAACTCCGACAGGCGTTGGCCGAGCGCGCTCCGGTAGCGCAGGTACTCGCCCATGCGCTGCGCGTGGCCCATCAGCTCCGGGCTTCGCAGCAGCGGCACGAACGGCGAAACCAGCGCGCCGCGCGGGCCGCCGATGATCGCGCCGGCCTCTGCGCGCTGCGCGGCAGTCCATTGCTGCTGTGGAAGTGGGGGAAGGCGGTCTTCGGACATGTGGCACGGGATGGTTCAGTGGTAAGCCGAAGGATCGGGCGAATCGGTCGGCGTGGCAATCGCGTTTTTCAGCACCGGGCCCATCGCGAAGTTCAGGTTGATTCCCTTGGGCGGGATCGGCTTCAGATACCAGCGCTCGTAGGTCGAGTTGATCTCGCCGCTGCGGTACGCCGCGAGGATCGCGCCGTCGACGAGCCGCTTGAAGTCGGCATCGCCCTTGGCAAACATCAGCGCATAAGGATCGATGCTGTAGCCCTCGACGCTGAGCGCGTAGTGTTGCAACGCACCGGGCGCTGACCATCGCCACGCGCGCCGTACCATACTCCGCTTGAACAATCCAACACCTCGAGGATCCTCCATGCGCCCGTCTTGCCTCACCACTTTGTCGCTGCTGGCACTCGCGGCACCGGCGTTCGCCCAAACCACCGGAACGCTCGACAAGGTCAAGCAGTCCGGCGCAATCACGCTGGCGTACCGCGAGTCGTCGATCCCGTTTTCCTACCTCGACGACAAGGCCCAACCGGTCGGCTTCGGCCACGAGATCTGCCTGAAGATCGTCGACGAAGTCAAGAAGGCGACCGGCCGGGCCGACCTGAAGGTGAACCTGCAGGCCGTGACCTCGGCGAACCGCATCCCGCTGCTGCAGAACGGCACGATCGACATAGAGTGCGGTTCGACCACCAACAACAGCGCGCGCGGCAAGCAGGTGCAGTTCGCAACCAACTACTTCTACACCGGCACCAAGTTCCTGGTGAAGACCGGCACCGCGGTGAAGTCGCTCGACGACCTGAAGGGCAAGACCATCGTCTCGACGACCGGAACGACCAACTTCCAGATCCTGCGCAACCTGAACGAAGAGAAGAAGCTCGGCATCGAGCTGCTCGGCGCGAAGGACCACGCCGAATCGGCGCTGATGGTCGAGACGGGTCGCGCGGTCGCGTTCGGCATGGACGACATCCTGCTCTACGGTCTGCGCGCGAGCAGCCAGAACCCGGCCTCGCTCGCGGTCGTGGGCGAGCCGATCCAGGTCGAGCCTTACGCGATCATGCTGCGCAAGGACGATCCGGCGTTCAAGAAGCTGGTCGACGACACGCTTGCCTCGCTGATGAGGAGCGGCGAGTTCTCGAAGCTCTACACCAAGTGGTTCCAGTCGCCGATCCCGCCCAAGGGCATCAACCTGAGCGCGCCGATGAGCCCGGAGCTGGTCGAGAACCTGAAGGCCTTGAGCGACAAGCCCGCGACCTGATGAATTGACGTCCTCCGTCAGAGGGACGCGGCCAGCCGCGTCCCTTGGTCGATTGCGCGTTTCGCGTCGAGCTCGACCGCCTCATCCGCGCCGCCGATCAGGTGCGTCTTCACGCCCGCTGCTCTCAGCTGCGCGAGCAACTCGCGCAGCGGCTCCTGGCCGGCGCAGAGCACGACAGTGTCGCACTCGATGATCTGGCCGTCGGCGTGCTTGTCGCCGTAGGTGACGAACACGCCCTGTGGCGTGATGCGCTCGTAGTTGACGCCACCGATCATCTCGACGCGCTTCATCTGCAGCGTCGTGCGGTGGATCCAGCCGGTCGTCTTGCCCAGACCCTTGCCGAGTTTGCCGGCCTTGCGCTGAAGCAGCGTGACCTGGCGCGCCGGCGGCGCGGGCTGCGCGGGCACGACGCCGCCGCGCACGCGCGCCGGATCGGTCACGCCCCATTCGGCGAGCCACTCGTGCAGGTTCAGTGTCGGTGAGTGGCCCGGCGCGGTGACCAGGAACTCCGCCACGTCGAAGCCGATGCCACCCGCGCCGATGATCGCGACCCGCGGGCCGACCGGCGCGCCGTGCAGCAGCACATCCACGTAGCTGAGCACGTTCGCGCCGTCGGCGCCCGGGATCTTTGTCGCACGCGGCAGCACGCCAGTCGCGAGCACGACCTCGTCGAAGCGACGCGCGATCAGCTCGGCCGCGCTGATGCGCTGTCCGAGGTGCAGCTGCACGCCGGTGATCGCGATGCGGCGCGTGAAGTAGCGCAGCGTCTCGCCGAATTCCTCCTTGCCGGGCACGCGCCTAGCCATGTTGAACTGGCCGCCGATCTGCATCGCGGCCTCGAACAAGTGCACCCCGTGGCCGCGCTCGGCCAGCGCCGTCGCGGTCGCCAGGCCGGCCGGTCCGGCGCCGACGACAGCGATGCGTTTGCTCGCCTTTATCGGCTTGAGGATCAGCGTCGTCTCGTGCCCGGCGCGCGGGTTCACCAGACAAGACGCGAGCTGCGACTTGAAGGTGTGATCCAGACAGGCCTGGTTGCATGCGATGCAGGTGTTGATCTCGTCTCGCCGGTGGTTCGCGGCCTTTTTCACGAACTCGGGGTCGGCCAGCAGTGGGCGCGCCATACTGACCATATCGGCGCAGCCCTCGGCGAGCAGCGCCTCGGCGACCTCTGGCATGTTGATGCGGTTGCTTGTGATGAGCGGGATAGTCAAGCCCGCGCCACGCAGCTCCTTGCGCATCTTCTGCGTGACCCAGCCGAAGGCACCGCGCGGCACGCTCGTGGCGATCGTCGGGATGCGCGCCTCGTGCCAGCCGATGCCGGTGTTGATGATCGTCGCACCCGCGCGTTCGACCGCTTTGGCCAGCGTGACGACCTCGTCCCAGCTGCTGCCGTCGGGGATCAAGTCGAGCATCGACAGGCGGTAGATCAGGATGAAGTCCAACCCGACTGCCTCGCGCACGCGCTGCACGATCTCGATCGCCAGCCGCATGCGGTTCTCGTACGCACCGCCCCACTCGTCGGTGCGGTGATTTGTGTGCGTGACGAGGAATTGGTTGATCAGGTAGCCCTCGCTGCCCATCACCTCGACGCCGTCGTAGCCGGCCTCGCGCGACAGCACCGCGCAGCGCACGAACGCGCGGATCTGGCGCTCGATGCCGGCCGCGCTCAGTTCGCGCGGCGTGAACGGCGAGATCGGACTCTGGATGCGCGACGGCGCGACGCACAGCGGCGAGTAGCCGTAGCGCCCGGTGTGCAGGATCTGCAGCGCGATCTTGCCGCCCTCCACGTGCACCGCGTCGGTCAATTGCCGGTGACGGCGCGCCGCGCCGCGGCTGGCGAGCGTGCCGGCGAAGGGCTTGGCCCAGCCGGCGATATTGGGTGCGTAGCCGCCGGTCACGATCAGCCCGACCTCGCCGCGCGCGCGCTCGGCGAAGAACGCGGCCGCGGCGGCGAAGTGCTTGCGGCCGTCCTCCAGCCCGGTATGCATGCTGCCCATCAGCACGCGGTTCTTCAGCGTCGTAAAGCCCAGGTCGAGCGGCGCGAGCAGGTGCGGGTAAGGTTGGGGCATGCGGGGCTTTCTGCGACAAACGCCCGCATCATCGCAGCCCTTGGCGTGCGGGTACGGGATTCGCCCGCTCCGGTGGGTTCGCCTTCCTTGTATGCTCCGCGCTGGTTCAAACGGACGTCCCATGAAGCCGATCACGTTTTCACTCCTGACCGCCGCCGCGCTGATCGCCGGCTGCTCGAAGCCGCAAGAGGCCGCACCGGCCGCGAAACCCATTGCCGTGGCGGCTTCCGCCGCTGCATCCGGCGCCCACGCGGCGAACGCGATCGCGTGGCGGTACGCCGCGAACGACGTCGAGGTCGACGCCGCCTTTGCCCAGGCCAAAGCCGAGAGCAAACCGGTGTTCGTCTACTGGGGTGCAAAGTGGTGCCCGCCGTGCAACCAGGTCAAGGCGACGCTGTTCAATCGCCAGGATTTCATCGAGCGCTCGCGCGCCTTCGTGCCGGTCTATGTCGATGCGACAGCCCCGGCGCGCAAAAGCTCGGCAGTCGCTTCAGGGTCAGCGGCTACCCGACGATGGTGCTGTTCAGCCCCCAGGGCGCCGAGCTTACGCGCCTGCCCGGCGAAGTCGAAGGCGAACGCTACACGCAGGTGCTGACGCTGGGCATGAACGCGCAGCGGCCGGTCAAGGACGTGCTCGCGCAAGTCACGACGGATGCCAAGGGCCTGAGCCCGAACGACTGGCGCCTGCTCGCGTTCTACTCGTGGGATACCGATCAGCAGCAGCTCGTGCCTAAGGACGGTGTACCCGCGCTGCTGAAGCAGCTCGCCGACGCCTGCCCCGCCGACCAGGGCGAGATCGCGACGCGGCTGCGTCTGAAGGCGCTCGCCGCGGTCGACGAGAAGGCGCCGGCGCGCCCCGATGCCGCCATGCAGGCCACCCTGCTGGCGCTGCTGGCCGACGCGCCGACTGCGCGCGTCCATCTCGACATGCTGACCAACTACCCGAGCGATATCACGCGCGCGCTGAGCAAGCCGGGCTCAGCGCAACGCGCCGAACTGCTGCAGGGCTTTGACGGCGCCCTCAAACGCTTCGAGGCGGACACGACGCTGTCGCGCGCCGACCGCATGCAGGCGTTGATCGCGCAGGTCGATCTGGCCCGCATTGACGCGAAGAAGGACGCCGCCGTGAAGCTGGCGGAGCCGCTGCTTGCCGACATCCGCGAACAGACGGCACGGGCCGACCGCGAGATCACCGACGGCTACGAGC
>JANYBE010000573.1 GCA_025360945.1 Rhizobacter sp.
CACCGCGAAAAGCCCGACGTGGTCGGCCACGCCCGAGCCCTTGGGTGCGATGAAATCGGCGAGGCAGCGGTTGGGCCGCATCACGCCATCGACGACCGGGCGCACGCTCTGCATGCGCAGGCCGCGCCAGGTCATCAGCACCTCGGTACGCGATTCATCGGTATAGATCTCGATGTCGTCGTCGTTGACGGTGTTCGCCGGGTACAGACCGATGACTCCGTTCGCAGTCAGCCAGCGGCCTTCGATCGCGCGGCGCAGCAGGCGCTGGCCGTCGCTAAGTACGCGGCGCGCCGATTCGCCGACGACGTCGTCGGTCAGGATCGCCGGATACGGGCCGGCCAGATCCCAGGTCTGGAAGAATGGGCCCCAGTCGATACAGGCAGCGATCTCGGCCAGGTCCTGGTTGCGGAACACGCGACGGCCGGTGAACTTCGGCTTCGCTGGTTTGAAAGCCGACCAATCGATTGGCGTCTTGTTCGCGCGCGCCTGTGCCAGCGTCACCAGCGGCGTCGCCTTCTTGTTCGCGTGCTGCTCGCGCACGCGCACGTAGTCGGCGTTCAGTTCGTCGATGTACGACTTGGCGCGGTCGTCGCTGAGCAGCTCGCTGCAGACGCTGACCGAGCGGCTAGCGTCGGGCACATAGACGACCGGGCCTTCGTAATGCGGCGAGATCTTCACGGCGGTGTGCACGCGGCTCGTCGTCGCGCCGCCGATCAGCAGCGGGATCTTCTTGATGCGGAAGTAGTCGTCGCGCTGCATCTCGCCGGCGACATGCTGCATTTCCTCCAGGCTCGGCGTGATCAGCCCGCTCAGGCCGATGATGTCCGCGCCCTCGACCTTAGCGCGCGCCAAGATGTCCTGGCACGCCACCATCACGCCCATGTTGACGACCTCGAAGTTGTTGCACTGGAGCACGACGGTAACGATGTTCTTGCCGATGTCGTGCACGTCGCCCTTCACGGTTGCGATCACGATCTTGCCCTTGGCCTTGGCTTCGCCGCCGGCCTCGATCATCAACAACTTCTCGGCCTCGATGTAGGGCAGCAGGTGAGCGACGGCCTGCTTCATCACGCGCGCGCTCTTCACGACCTGGGGGAGGAACATCTTGCCCTGCCCGAACAGATCGCCGACGATGTTCATGCCGTCCATCAACGGGCCTTCGATCACGTGCAGTGGGCGCCCTCCCTTGGCCAGAATGGCTTGGTAGACCTCTTCGGTGTCTTCGGTGATGAAGTCGTTGATGCCATGCACCAGCGCGTGGCTCAGTCGCTCCTGGACCGGCTTGGCACGCCAAGCCAGGCGCGCGGTGTCGTCCTTGGCCAGGCCCTTCGCGCTTTCGGCGATCTCGATCAGGCGCTCACCCGAATCCTCGCGGCGGTTCAGCACGACATCCTCGACGCGCTCGCGCAGCTCGGGCTCGAGATCGTCGTAGACGCCGACCATGCCGGCGTTGACGATGCCCATGTCCATCCCCGCCTTGATGGCGTGGTACAGGAACACGGTGTGGATCGCCTCTCGCACCGGGTCGTTGCCGCGGAAACTAAAGCTCACGTTCGACACACCGCCACTGACCTTCGCACCTGGCAGGTTCGCTTTGATCCAGCGCGTCGCGTTGATGAAGTCGACCGCGTAGTTGTTGTGCTCTTCAATGCCGGTCGCGATCGCGAAGATGTTCGGGTCGAAGATGATGTCCTCGGGCGGAAAACCGACCTCGTCGACGAGCATGCGGTAGGCGCGCTCGCAGATCTCGATCTTGCGCTGGTAGGTATCGGCTTGACCCTTTTCGTCGAAAGCCATCACGACTGCCGCGGCACCGTAGCGCCTCACCAGCTTGGCCTGGTGCTTGAACTGCTCCACGCCTTCCTTCAGCGAGATCGAGTTGACTATGCCCTTACCCTGAATGCACTTCAGGCCGGCCTCGATCACCTCCCACTTCGAGCTGTCGACCATGATCGGCACGCGCGCGATCTCGGGCTCGCCGGCGATCAGGTTCAGGAAGCGCACCATCGCAGCCTTGCTGTCGAGCATGGCCTCGTCCATGTTGATGTCGATGACCTGCGCACCGTTCTCGACCTGCTGACGTGCGACGCTCAGCGCCTGCTCGAATTCGCCGTTCAGGATCATCCGCGCGAAGGCCTTCGAGCCGGTCACGTTGGTGCGTTCGCCGACATTCACGAACAGCGCGCCTTCGCCGAGCAGCACTGGCTCCAGGCCGGAGAGCTTCATCGGGGGGACAGTGAACTTGGTCATCGCGGGCAAACTCGAATGAGGCCCGCGCTGCTCACCGCGGACCATGTCAGGTCGGGTGAGCGCCGTTGAACCAGTGTTCTTGCAGAACAATGTGCCCGAGCCTGGCAGTCGTGCAGACTGTCGCAACGCTCCTCGGGCGAGGCTGAATTGTATGTTTACGCGGCTTCGAGTTCCAGCTCGCCGAACAGCGCGCCCTTGTGCCCGCAACGCGGCTTGTACCTGCTGACCTTCTGTGCAATTGACGCGATGTGGTCCGGCGTCGTACCGCAGCAGCCGCCGGCGATGTTCAAAAAGCCCGCTTTCGCGAACTCTTCGAGCAGGCTGCCGGTGACTTCGGGCGTCTCATCGAAGCCGGTTTCGCTCATCGGGTTGGGCAGACCGGCGTTCGGATAGCAGCTGACGAAGGTTTCGCCCGCGATGTGCGCCAGCTCCTCGATGTACGGCCGCATCAGCGTCGCCCCGAGCGCGCAGTTCAGCCCGATCGCGAGCGGCTTCGCGTGACGCACGCTGTGCCAGAACGCGCTCACCGTCTGCCCCGACAGGATGCGGCCGGACGCGTCGGTAACGGTGCCGGAGACAATCACCGGCAGACGCTCACCAGTGTCTTCCATAAGCTCGTCGAGCGCGAAGATCGCGGCCTTGGCGTTGAGCGTGTCGAAGACGGTTTCGACCAGGAACAGGTCGCAGCCGCCTTCGAGCAGGCCGCTGGCCTGCTCGTAGTACGCGGTCTTGAGTTGGTCGAAGGTGATGTTGCGAGCCGCCGGGTCGTTCACATCCGGGCTGATGCTGGCGGTTTTCGGCGTGGGGCCCAACGCGCCGGCGACCAAGCGCGGCTTGTCGGCGCTGCTGTATTTGTCGCAGGCTCCACGGGCGAGCTTCGCGGCCGCCACGTTGAGTTCGCGTGCGACCGCGCCCAAGCCGTAGTCGTCCTGCGCCACGCTTGTCGCGCCGAAGGTGTTGGTCTCGACGATGTCGGCGCCCGCGGCGAGGTACTGCTCGTGGATCTCGCAGATCACATCGGGCCGCGTGAGCTGAAGCAAGTCATTGTTGCCCTTCAAGTCCTTGGTGTGGTCCTTGAAGCGCTCGCCGCGAAAGTCAGCCTCGGTGAGCCTGTAGCGCTGGATCATCGTGCCCATCGCGCCGTCGAGAATCGCAATGCGCTGCGCAAGAATCCCGGGCAGCTGACCGCCGCGCGTGTAGGGCATTGTGTTCATTGGGATATTGTAGAAAACATGTCAAGACCTTTCTTCTTGGCGGGACCTGTCGCGCGAAGAAACACCTGGAGCCCAAAGCGGCCTGGGCCTATCTGCAGGCCCACCCGGGCGCTCTGTTCATCGACGTGCGCGCGGAGATCGAATACCTCCACGTCAGTCGCCCACCTGGCGTCGTGCATGTGGCGTTCTACGAGTACTGCGAGATGCACACCGACCCGGCCCGCTTTGCTGCGACCGTGCTGCGCCAAGCCGATGGCCACGCGCAGAGACCCGTAGTGCTGGTGTGCCGATCTGGCAAGCGCGCGGCTGCCGGCCGATGCGGCGCTCGAAGCGGCGGGTTTCACCGAAGTCGTCAACGTGCTGCACGGCTTCGAAGGCGAACTCGACGAACACTTCCAGCGCGGCCGGCCCAACGGCTGGCGGTTCGTCAGCCTGCCGTGGGAGTAGATGTAGCCTGATGGAGCACCCCGCCCGCCGGGTACGGCGCGCGCCACTCCGGGACGGTTGGGCCTTGCTTGGGGCGGCCCGGCGGGGCGACTTTGCTCAGTGCAGAAAACCCATCCCGCGCTGCTGCCGCACGTCGGGCTTGACGCGGTGCTCGGCCTCGAGCTGCGACAGGAATTCGTCGGGCGCGAAGCTCTCGCCCAGCACATCCGACTGTCGCTTGACCGATGCAAAGTCGCCGGGTGCGAGCGACGTGAGCTGCGCCAGCCGGTTGCACTGCTCGTCGGTCATCAGAGCGGCGGCGCCGTCCAGCGCTTCGGCGACAAACATGCGCTCACGCTGCGGGCCGGTCAGCGGCTTGAACTGCACCTTGAACGTGAAGCGGCGCAGCGCGGCCTCGTCGAGTTCCTGGAACAGGTTGGTGGTGCAGATGAACACGCCCGAGAAGCGCTCCATGCCCTGCAGCATTTCGTTGACTTCGCTAATCTCGTAAGTACGCTCCGCCATTTTCCGGCTGCGCAGAAAGCTGTCGGCCTCGTCGAGCAGCAGCACCGCACTCTCGGTCTGCGCCTCCTCGAACATCTTGGCCATGTTCTGCTCGGTCTCGCCGACGTACTTGCTCATGATGTCGCTCGCTTGGCGGATCATCAACGGGCAATCGAGTGCCTTGGCGATGTGTTCGGCCAGCGCCGTCTTGCCGGTGCCGGGCGGGCCATAGAAGCACAGCGTGCCGTAGCTCTTGCGGCGCAGCGCCTCGACGATCTTGGGCACCTCGAAGCGCGACTCGGTGTTGACCAGGCCGAGATCGTAGTGCGTCACGACACGGCGCGCGCCACGCTCGGTAGCGACGTTGCCCAGCGCCTTGTCGGCATTGACCAGCTGGCGTTCGATCAGCGCTTCCAACCCCGTCACCGCCGAGGCATCGGCGGCCAGCTTGGCGAACTTGACGGCGGTACGGATCTGCGCTGGCGTCAGCCCCTTGCGCTCGGACAGCTTCGCAGCAAAGCCCTCGCCCACCGCCACACCCGCCAGCGCGCGCGACACCAGCGACTCGCGCGCTCCGGGCGGCGGGCTCTTGAGCTCTAGGTGGTACTGGAAGCGGCGCCGGAACGCCGGGTCGATCTGCTCGATGCGATTCGTGATCCAAATCACTGGCACCGGATTCGTCTCGAGGATCTGGTTCACCCAGGCCTTGCCGCTGACGCTACCCGACAGCGCCGCGCCGTCGCCGGTGTCCATACGTGCGATCAGCTGCGCGGCGTCGGTCGAGATCGGCGGGAACACATCCTCAACCTCGTCGAACAGCAGCGCCACGTTGGTGCTGCCCTTCAGGAACACCTGGCTGATCTGCAGCGAGCGGTAGCGGTCGCGGCCGCTGAGCGAATTGCCGTCGCGATCGGCATGCTCAACCTCGTAGAGCTCCAGCCCCGCCGCCTGTGAGGCGACCTTCGCGAGCTCGGTCTTGCCGGTACCGGGCGGGCCGTACAGCAGCACGTTGACGCCCGGCTCCTTGCGCGCCACAGCATTGCGCAGCAGCGCCGTCATCATCTGCTGATCGACCGCGACGAAGCTGAAATCGTCGGGCACCAGCTCGCTGCGCCGCGCCGGTCGCGTGAACACCGCCATCAGATCGGATGGTCCTTCGTACTTGCGCATCAGCACCGGTGGCAGCTGTTCGCTGACCTTCATAAGATCGGCCAGGTCGGTGATGTTGTGCTCCGAGATCAGGTTCTCGACCATGCCGACGCGCTCCAACCGCGAGCCCGCGCGCAGCGCCTCGGCCACGTCGGTCTCGCTGACGCCGGCGACACGAGCGATCGCCGCATACGCCTCCTGCGCGTTCGAGACCTTGAACTCGACCAGTAGCCCGCGCAGGTCGCGCTGGTAGCGCGCCAGCGTGCCGTACAGCAGCAGCGCGCGCTCGGCCGGGTTGAGCTGCAGCAGGCGCGCGAGCGAGTCGATGTTCTTCTCGACCAGCGTCGATTCTTTCTTGAGGCTGCGGCCCAGCCAGTCGGCGGTGGCACCGAGCACGGCGAGCAGGTCTTTGGGCGCGTCCTTGATGTACTCGTCGACGTAGAAGAAAAGCGTGCCTTCTTCGTACGGGCCGCGCCACGCGCCGTGGCGCAGCATGAACGCCTCATCGCCGAGCGCCTCGTGGCCGCGCCAGTGCTCGTTGCCCTTGCAGCGTTGGTTCAGGAACTCGCGCAACCGCGCCAGCACCGAACTCGGCCACACCAGGTGCTTGCCGGTGAGCGACAGCAGGCTGTTCCAGTCGCGGCGCAGGTTGAATCGGCCGGCGTTGTGTGTCGTCAGCGTCAGCACGAACTGCGAGCACATGCGATCGAGCACCGGCGCGTCTTTCAGCCCCGGGGACAACAGCATTCGCGCATCCGACAGGCTCTTGGCCATGACACCCTCCTGCGAGCGACTCGTGGGCCATCTTGGCGCAGACTGCGACCAGCGGCAAGCCCCGCTTGCGGGCAGGGCTCAAGGGACGTTAACGCGGGAGGGTTGCGGCGGACGACAGGGTCAATGAAGAATGACGGGCTGCTGCATCAGCGACGCGAAGCGCTCGATGTAGTCGTCGATCTCTTCTTCGGAGGGCAGCGTCTCGATCAGTGCGGCCACACCGTCCTTGAAGCTCTCGGCCATCGCGCCTTGCAGAAAGATCTCCTTGCGCGCGAACTTGTCGACAATCTCGTAGCCACCGTGGCGCAGCGGCTCGTCGCCCGCTGCGGGCACGACGCTGCCGGCGACGGCGTGGCCCTCCACGTCGAACAGCACGACCGCGAAACTATCCGAGTTGTAAAGCATTTGCATGGCGTGATCCTTCTTGGGACTAGCTGCGGATGCAAACGCAAATATCAAGCCAGCGGAAGGAAGACAGGGTTACTCACTCCCCGTGAATCAGGGGTTGGCCTCGACGGATTGCTGTCGAAGCTCGAAGCCCTCGTCGTCCAGGCCGGACTTTTGCGTCGCACGTACAGGCAAGTAGTGCTGCGCGGGTTCGAGCCAGACCTGCACTCTTGCGCGTCGTAGGGCTCGCGCGGATCGCGCACGAACTTGAGCGCATTCACCGTGGCGCCGCCGGTCTCGCGTCGCGACGGTCTCTACGGCCACGCAGTCGAACGCCCACACGCCCGCGTCGCCGTTCGCGCCAGCGACGAACATCACGGCCTTCGTCCCCACGCCGCGCAGCAGGGGCTCGGCCGCGACGACGGCGCCGAGCTGCACCATCCCGCTCAAGCGGTCCTGCGCACCTTCGCGTGGCGCGAACTCGGTCGACAGGCCGGAGAAGCTGATCTTGCCGGCATCGCGCTGAAAGTTCGCGGCCTTCGTGCCGCGCGGCAAACGCTGTTCGGTGAAGCGCAGCGGTGGAACGCCAGCCGCATCGAAGCTGCCGCTGCTGATCTGCGTCGGCACCGTCAAGCCAGCGACCCTGCCGACCAGCTTGAGTCCGTGGTGCTCGTCGTCGGCGACGCCACGACAACACGCCACTGGCGCTCAGCGCGCCGCGCTGCATCACATAGCGCAGCGTCATCGCGGGCGGCATCTGGGTGCGGCAGTGCGCGATCGTCTCCACGCCAGCGACCCTGCCGGCGACGGCGCGGCGACAGCAAGCACCGGCAGCGCCTCTGCCGCTGGCGCGACAACGGGTGCAGGGCGCGACGGACTCGCCGAGCGCAGCCAGAGCGGGGACCGGGGCCGTGTCGATCACGCGCACCCCAACTGCCGCGGCCGGCGGTGGCGACGCCATGACTTCCTGGCGCAGCCGCTCCCAGTCGAGCCGCTGAAGGCGGGCAAATATGCGCTCAAGGTCAGGGCTCCGAACGCGCCAAGCGCTGTCTCGAGGGATGAGGGCGGC
>JANYBE010000575.1 GCA_025360945.1 Rhizobacter sp.
GTCCATGTACCGACTGGTGGGAGCCCACGGCCGAGGGCTATCTGAATCACGTGTCGAAGGCGCAGATCGTCGAGGCTCTCAAGGAGGCGGAGCCGGGGCTGGTCGATGAAGGCGTTGCGGCGATGAAGAAGGGCGTGCTCGTAGTCAAGGCCGCGGCGCGACTCGCGGGCACGCATTGGCTGCCCAAACCGCTGCGACAAGCGGCGGTTTGAGAGACAGGCGCCGGTTGATTCACCCGCGTCCGATGGAGCACGTCATGTGGGTTTTGTTTGCACGAGCCGCCCCGCCCGATGCCCCTTACTGGCACGGACGACGGTGGCTCGCGGCGCTGGACGCCGTCGGATGGCCGACGTTCTGGCTGACGGTGCTGGGTCATGCGCCTGCACGGATGGGCCTTGTTGGACCTGTCCTCGCGGCACTCGCGGTCCTTGTCGGACTGAATCGGCTCCGCGTCGCGCTTTGGCACAACCACCGGTATCGATTCACGACTTAGCGCTGGGGCCGTCTGCTGCTCGCCTTATTTCTGTTCGGGTTGGCGATGAAACATATCTTGCCGCTTTAGATGCGCCCGACAATGCAGGGCAGCTTCGCCCGGCATCGGCGCAAGCTCATCTCAAGGTGGCCTGCCCCGTGCACTTCGAACGCACGCGCCACAGAATCAGCTTGCATGGTCTGATTCACTTCCTGTTCGAGCTCGCATGGTTCAACCGGTTGACGCCTGCGATGGAGGGCAAGCGCAACCAGGGCGTGCTCCAAAAATATCTGACTGCGGCCGCGCATGAGGTGATGGCGAAACGCGTTCCACTGGCCGAACGGCTGTACTTCGCGCGCGCCGGGAGCACACCGAGGAGAGCGACGCGGCCGGCCTAGTGCTGACCAACGAGCAGTGAATGTCGCTGGGACGGCGTGCACGAACTGCCGCTGGTGCAGTCGCTGATCGCGCAACGGTGGCGTTTCGTCGCGCCCTTACGCTATCAAGCGCAGGATGCGGCTCGGTTTGCGCAGATCACGAGTAAAAAATGACAGGCCCACTACGGTATTTGCCGCACCAGGGCGTGGCACCGCGAGAGTTCACCAGGTGACGCTGATGGATTGAGGAAGAACAACCGGCTGACAGGGCAGATGCTGTTGAATCGCTGATGGCATCGCCTCGGCCCACTCTGCAGTCTGATCTACACGCTAAGCCGCGATGACAGATGCGCAAACACCGCGCTGGCTGCGCAGGACAGTATCGGGCGGCATGCTCGGTGGTCTGCTGTGGGTGGGCTTCTTGGTGATGCGGCCCTTCGTGGTGGCCATTGCTTGGGCCGCGATCCTGACTTGCGTGTTGTGGCCGCTGCATGCTCGCCTGTTGTTGCGGCTTCGCGGTCACCGGAGCTGGGCTGCATTCGCCATGACCGTTGTGCTGACCCTTGTCCTCGGAGTGGCGCTGCTTTGGTTGGGGCTTTTGTTGCGTGGCGAGGGAGTGTCAGCTGTACGCGAGGCCGCCGTGCTGCAGGGCGGCGTGCGCCTGCCGGCGCGGATCGTGAGCATTCCGTGGCTGGGCCCGTGGCTGCAGGAGTGGCTTGTTGAACTCGGCGGTGATCGCGCCGCCTGGGGCAGACAGTTGTCGGAATGGGTTGGGCGATGGGGCGGCAACGCCATTCGCATAGTTGGCGACCTGGGGCTGAATTCGCTGCGCTTAGGCATCGCGTTGCTGACGACCTTCTTCTTGTTCCGCGACGGTGATCGCTTGCTCGAGGAGTTTCGCGGTGTCCTGCGCGGCCTGCTAGGTGATCGGGTGCAGGCCTACTTCGCAGTGGTCGGCGACACCACCCGCGCAGTCGTTTACGGTCTGGTACTGGCGGCCTTCGCTCAAGGCCTTTTGGCAGGCCTTGGTTACTGGATGGCGGGTGTGAATGCCCCCGCTTTCTGGGGCGCGGCGACTGCCCTTGTAGCCCTGATTCCGTTTGGTGCGCCGTTGGTGTGGGTGTCGATCGGTGTGTGGCTGCTGTTGCGGGGAGAGGTCGGTGCCGGCATCGGGCTGCTGTTGTGGGGCGCGCTGGCCATCAGCTGGATCGATAACCTCGTGCGTCCGCTCATCATCAGTAACGTGGCGAAGATCCCTTTCCTGATCGTGCTTTGCGGCGTCCTCGGTGGCCTCGCGGCCTTCGGCCTGATCGGTTTGTTCGTCGGGCCCGTGATCCTGGCGGTGCTGCTTGAGCTTTGGCGCGAATGGACGGCGAAGATCACGGACCACGGTGTGCATCCGGCGCCTTGAGCCCGCCCAACGCACGCTCTCGTCGTACAAGCCTGGAGTCTCCTTCCGATGTTGCACAGCCCGCGCAGGATGACCGTCACACCCCGCCGCCGTTCTGCCCTGACTGTGGCCCGCGAACGTGTCTCGGCGTTGCGCGCGTGGCTTCAGACGAGCCAAAGGCGGCCAGTGAAGCTGATCGAAACCCACATTTCCTGGGTGCTGCTCACCGACTCGCTGGCCTACAAGATCAAGAAGCCCGTGCGCCTGCCGTTCCTCGACTTCACTACGTTGGCCGCGCGACGCCTGTATTGCAACGAGGAGTTGCGTCTGAACCGGCGCCTCGCGCCACTGTTGTACCTCGACGTGGTGAACATCTGCGAGAGCCCGGAGGGACCGCGCTTCGATGGCGTCGGTCGCTTGCGCGACGTTGCGGTGCGCATGCGCCGCTTCCCCGACGGCGCGCTGTGGAGCGAAATGCTCGCTGCGGGCACTCTGGCGCCACACCACGTCGATGCGATCGCACAAAAACTCAGCGACTTCCACTCCGCCGCGGCAGTTGCGCCGCCCGGCAGCGGGTTCGGGTCGGCTGCGATTCACGAACGCGTCATGCGGCGTCTCGTCAACGCTATCGAGGCAGTCGCCCCCGAAGCCGCATCAGCAGGCTCGGACATCGACTGGCTCGCGCTGCGCGCGTGGTTGGGTGCGCAGCGACAGGCGCTTGCTCCGCTGTGGGAGGCGCGGCGACGCGACGGGCGCGTGCGTGAATGTCACGGCGACCTGCATCTTGCGAACGTGCTGCAACTCGGTGAAGAAGCCACGGCTTTCGACGGCATCGAATTCGATTCCGAACTGCGCTGGATCGACGTGCTCGACGACATCGCTTTTCTGGCGATGGACTTGCTCGCACACGGCCAGCGTGGGCTGGCGTTCCGCTTCATCAATGCGTATCTTGAGGCGAGCGGCGACTACGATGGTTTGCCAGCTTTGCGCTTCCACATGGTCTGCCGTGCGCTGGTGCGCGCGCAGGTGACGGCCATCGGTCGAGGGCAGGGCGTGCGATCTGCCGACGCCTGCGAAGAGCCCGAATACCTGGCGCTCGCGTCGAGCCTGTCCCGCAGCACCGACGCGCGCTTGGCGATCACGCACGGTCTGCCGGGGTCGGGCAAGAGCTTCGTCTCGCAAGCGGTGCTCGAAGTGGCGGGTGCGATCCGCGTGCGCTCCGATGTCGAGCGCAAGCGGCTGTTCGGGCTCGGCGCAATGCAGTCCTCGCTCCAGGTCGTGCCCGGGGGCATTTACGACAAGGCGACGACCGAGCGCACCTATGCGCGCCTGCGGGACGTCGCGCAGGTTGCACTCAAGGCCGGCTGGCCGGTCGTCGTCGACGCGGCATTTCTTCACCGGTCGGAACGTGCGCAATTTGCTGAACTGGCCGCGACGTTTGGGTTGCCCGTTTCTATCTTGGATTGCCGAGCCGCGTTGCCGCTGCTGCGCCGGCGGCTCGAACAGCGGCAAGCGAGGGGCGCAGACCCGTCGGAAGCCGACGTTGCGGTACTCGAACTTCTGTGCCAGTCAGACGAGCCCCTGGACAAGCGCGATCGCGCGGCCTCGATCGTCGTCAATGCCGCGCGGCCGAAGTCGGCCGCGTCGATCGCACAGCGATGGCTCGCATCCGTTCGACACGGCTCTGGATCCAGCGGACGCTAGGCCCATCCCTGGAGAGCGCAGCGCCCAGCGCGATGGCGATGGCGCACGTCGCGCCCAGGCGTCCGGTGTTGCGCCGCTCGGCTACCTCGGCGACGGCGCGGCAGTTGGCGTCGTGTCGAGACGCTCTGGCAGGGTCAGCACGAAACGCAGCGCATCTGCGTCCGAGGCGGCCGCGTTCACCTCCAACCCCTGCGAGCGAGCCAACGCGCGCATCGCTGCGTTCTCGCGCAAGACGTCACCGGTCATTCGGCGCGTACCGCGGCGCGCAAGAAACTCGATCATCTTGCGCAACAGGAGGCGTCCGAGTCCCTGGCGTTTGAAGCCGTACGCGACAAGCGGCCCAACCACGGCGCCCGCCTTGTCGAGCGCCTTGTGCACACCGAACGAAAAACCTCGCGTCGCCGGGTCGGCGATGGAGGTCAACCAGGCGTCGCGCGGCGGCCCGCGAAAGCCCTTGCCGAGCCGCTCGACGACGCGGAAGGCGCCCAGGCCGGCGATCGAAGTCGACACCAGCAGGATCGTCTTGGCCAGAGTCGAGAAGGCGTACCCCGCGAGCGTGAAAACCTTGCGCTGACCGCTGCGGTCCGAGAGCCAACCGGCGAGGTAGTTCAACGAAGAGGCCGAGAAGTCGGCGAGCCCTTCGATCAGCCCGAGCAAAGCAGTCGATCCGCCTGCGATCGTGGTGAAGAAGATCGCGAACACCGAGAAGACCATCTCCGAGCTGACGTCCGTCAGGAAACTGACCAACCCGAGCTTGATGACATCCGGGTGGAGGTTCGGACGGAGGTTCGTTGCAGCCATCGGCATTTGTACTTCGCTGTTCGGGCGGCGGATCGTTCGAGGCGTTCGTTCTCGCTGGCTTCAAGGCTCAGGTACCCAAGTCGTCCGGGTGAGGCGGCATCCAGCGCTGCAGGTACGGGCTGGTCGACCCGGCTTCGGCCCTGGCGCGCGCGAGTTCGGCGCGCGCGATGGTGCGCAGATGTACTTCGTCCGGCCCGTCGAGGAAGCGCATCGCCCGGCCCCAGCTCCACAATTGCGCGAGCGGGGTGTCGGGCGTCAGGCCCATCGCACCGAAGACCTGCATGGCCCGGTCGAGCACGCGGGTCTGGAGCTGCGCCGCCACGAGCTTGATCGCGGAGACGTCGATGCGCGCCGCGGTGGCGCCTTGCGTGTCGATCCGCCACGCGGCGTGCAGCACAAGCAGGCGCGCCTGATCGATCTCGACCCGACTGTGCGCGATCCAGTCCTGCACGTTCGCGAAGTCGCCCAGCGCATGGCCGAAGGCGCGCCGTTCGAGGGCTCGCGCACTCATCAACTCGAGCGCCAACTCGCATTGGCCGATGCTGCGCATGCAGTGGTGAACGCGCCCGGGGCCGAGCCGGGCCTGGGCCAATGCGAAGCCGGCGCCTTCGTCGCCAAGGCGGTTCGCGACAGGCACGCGGACATTCTGAAACAGTAACTCGCAGTGACCGTCGATGGCCTGTTGCTGCATCACCGGCACGTTGCGCACGAGCGTCAGGCCCGGTGTGTCCATCGGCACAAGCAGCAGCGTGTGACGCGCATGCGCCTTCGCACCGGACGCCTCGCCGCTGCAGCCCATCACGACCGCGAGGCGGCAGTTCGGATGCGCCGCGCCGGTGATGAACCACTTGCGGCCGTTGACGACATAGGCGTCGCGCTCACGCACGATGCGGGTCGCGATGTTGGTCGCATCGGACGACGCGACATCAGGCTCGCTCATCGCAAAACACGAGCGAATCTCGCCG
This sequence comes from Rhizobacter sp., assembly GCA_025360945.1. Taxonomy (GTDB): domain Bacteria; phylum Pseudomonadota; class Gammaproteobacteria; order Burkholderiales; family Burkholderiaceae_C; genus LMDS01. The sequence continues at coordinate 5,710 of JANYBE010000575.1, forward strand.
GCCAGCAGCGGAGCGAGCCAGCGCTCGGTCTGCGCGTGTGACGCGAACCGGTGCAGCAGTTCGATGTTGCCGGTGTCGGGCGCACTGCAATTGAAGACCTCGGACGACCAGGCCACGCGACCCATGATTTCGGCCAGCGGCGCGTATTCGAGGTTGGTCAGGCGGGTGCCCGGCTCTTGCTCGCGCAAGCGTGGGAGGAACAGGTTCCACAGGCCGAGCGACTGCGCCTGGCGCTTCAGCGGCTCGACCACGTCGAGCGGATACGCGCCGGCCGCCGCGTAGCGTTGCCACTGTGCGTTCGCCGGCAGTACCAGATCGTCGAGAAAGCGCCGCACCTGGGTTTGCAGCTGTGTGACGCGGGGAGAGTGGGCGAAGTCCATCGGATGTTGGTTGCGGCATCGGCGGCATCGGCGCCATGGGAGGTATCGGACATAGGCAACGTGTTGAACCCGTCACACCGACAAATTGCAGAACGAACGGTCGCGAAGAAGAGTCTCGTCGCAGCATGGCTCGACGGTTTGCGCGAGATCAATCCACCAGCGCGTTGGCCTTGACCTTGTCGAATCACGCCACGCTTGCGCCGCAGCTTGCGTCACATCAAGCGGTCGAGGCGGGCCGTATGTCTGAATGGCTGCGAGGCCGTTCATGCATCCATCCTTCGACCCTTGGCTCTCGACCTCCGTCGCCGCGGAGGTGGGCATGGCATCTCGCGCCAGCGCAGAGGCGCTGGCGGCCCTTCAAGAAGGTCGGTTGGCGGCGCTGCTCGAGTCGGCCTCGCGTCGATCGCCGCTGTATCGACGATTACTCAAGGCTCACGGCACAGCCCAGCCACGCTTGCAAGACATGCCGATCATGAGCAAGGCCGACTTGATGCGCTGTTTTGACGAGTGGTGCACCGACCCGGCGATTCGCCTCGATGCCGTGCGCCAATTCATCGCCGAACCGGCCCACATCGGCACACCGTTTCTCGGCCACTACATCGTCTGGGAAAGCTCCGGCTCCAGTGGCGAGCCGGGAGTTTTCGTTCAGGACGCCAAGGCGATGGCCGTCTACGACGCGCTCGAGGCGTTGCGCAAGCCCGACCTTCGGCCGTTCCGGCGCCTATTCGATCCCTGGATGATGGCCGAGCGTGTGGTGTTCGTCGGCGCCGTCGGTGGGCACTTCGCGAGCACCGTGTCGATCGAGCGCCTGCGCCTGTTGAATCCGGTCCTGTCGAACAGCCTGTCGAGCGTCTCCTTCCTGCAGCCCATCGAGCGCCTCGTTGCCGAGCTTCAGGCCCATGCGCCCACGGTCTTGACGACCTATCCGAGTGCGGCCGTCCTGCTGGCTGGGCAGTCGCTGGCCAGCCGCTTGAAGATCGAGCCCAAGGAAATATGGACCGGGGGTGAGACGCTCTCGCCGGCCATGCGTGCGTTCGTGCAGGAGGCGTTCGATTGCCCTGTCGCCAACAGCTACGGGACGTCGGAGTTTCTCTCGCTCGCCTCCGAATGCCTGCAAGGATCTCTGCACCTCAACAGCGACTGGGCGATCCTCGAGCCGGTCGATCGTCACGGCAACGCCGTGCCGCCGGGGACGGCCGGCACCACGACCCTGCTCACGAACCTGGCCAATCATCTTCAGCCGATCATCCGCTACGACATCGGCGACCGTGTCTCGTTGCAAGCCGGCCCGTGCGCTTGCGGATCGGCACTGCCGATGCTGAGCGTGCAAGGTCGCTGCGACGACACGCTGCACCTCGGATCGCGTTCAGGACGCAGGGTGCAGGTCCTGCCGCTCGCCTTGAGCACCGTGCTCGAAGACGACGCTGGCTTGTTCGACTTTCAGCTCATCCAGCGGGGGCCGCGAGAACTGTCGCTGAGTACGGGGGCGCACGGCACAGCGGCGACCGCAGCCTTGCGACGGGCACGCGGGGTGCTCGGCGCGTTCCTGAAGTCGCAGGGCGCCCCCGACATCTGTATTCGTTGCCACTCGGGCCAGCCGCCGCGTCGCGGGCGCTCCGGCAAGCTTCAGCGCATCGTCGGATCTTGAGCAAGCCCTGCGAGGTGGCCAGTCAACGCGCGTGCACGTATTGGCCGGGCGCGGCATCCAGTGGCGGCAGGCCCTGCTTCACCGCTCCGATGGATGGCGGCGCCACGCGGCGCGTCGAGTGCTGGCGCAGCCATGTCTCCCACGCCGTCCACCACGTGCCCGCGACCGGCTCGGTCGCGGCCAGCCAGTCGTCGGGCGTCAGCAGTCGGTCACCGGCGTGCCATGTGCGCATCCGATAGCTCGACTTCGCCTGCCCCGGCGGATTGACGATGCCGACGTTGTGGCCGCCGGTGGTGAGCACGAACGTCTGCTCGGCATCGGTCAGGGCATGCAGCCGGAAGACCGAACGCCAGGGTGCGACGTGATCCTGCGCCGTGCCGACATTGAAGATCGGCACGCGGATGTCGCTGAGGTGCACCGGCTTGCCGTCGACACGCCATTCGCCTCGGGCCAGCGCGTTGTTCAGGTACATGCCGCGCAGGTACTCGGAATGCATGCGCGCCGGCAGGCGCGTGCCGTCGGCGTTCCAGGCCATCAGGTCGCTGAGCGGCCGGCGCTGCCCGAGCAGCTGGCTTTGCAGCCGGTGCGACCAGATCAGGTCGTTGGAGCGCAGCATCTGGAAGGTACTCTGCATTTGCTTCTTGTCGAGGTAGCCCCGCTGCGCCATCAGGTTTTCGAGAGATGCCACCTGGCCTTCGTCGATGAACAGGCCGATCTCGCCGGGAGCGGTGAAGTCGGTCTGCGCGGCCAGAAGCGTGAGCGTCTTGAGCGGTGTCATGGTCCCGTCGGTGCGGCCGAGGGAGGCGGCCACGGTCGCCAGCAATGTGCCGCCGAGGCAATAGCCGGTGGCATGCACCTGCGCACCGGGAACGATTGTGCCGATCGCCTGCAGCGCCGCGCGCACGCCGAGGTTCGCGTAGTCGTCCATGCCGAGATCCCGGTCCTCGCTCGTGGGGTTCTTCCATGAGATGGCGAACACCGTGTAGCCGTGGTCGACGAGGTGCCGCACCAACGAGTTGCCGGGCGAAAGATCGAGAACGTAGTACTTCATGATCCACGCCGGCACGATCAGCACGGGCTCGAGATAAACCGTCGGCGTCGTGGGGGCGTACTGGATCAGCTCCATCAGTCGGTTTCGCAAGACGACGCGCCCGGGCGTGATCGCGACGGTGCGGCCGATGTCGAAGGCTTCGGCCCCGGCGGGCGGCAGGTCGGCGGCATCGCGGCGGGCGTCTTCGAATGCGAGTGCAGCCCCGCGAAACAGGTTCAGGCCGCATTCCTGCACCGTCCGGCGTTGCACGACAGGGTTCGTGACGACGAAATTCGACGGGGCCGCCATGTCGAGCCACTGCCGCGCTGCGAAGCTCACCATCTGTTCGTGATGCGGGCTGACTCCGCGGATCTCGGTGGTCGCGCGCTGCCACCATTGCTCTTCCAGCAGGAAGGCCTGCATCAGGCCCCGGTACGGTGGCAGCTGCCACGCGGGGTCCGCAAAGCGCTTGTCCTGAGGCAGCGGTTGCACCGTCGCCCCGGTCACGGCCATCTCCCATGCGCGCCGCCATTGCTCGGCCCCGGCGCGGGCCAGTTCCAACTGCTTTGCAGGGGAGCCAACCAGGTGGGTCCACCAATCCATGAAAGCGCCGAGCGTCGTGGTGGGAGCGATGGTTGACCCTGCAACAAACGCCCAAGGCTCCACGCGCGGCCCGGCCGGCTTCACGTCGCCCACGGGGACGATCGGGTCGCTGGAGCCGTCGAGCCAGGGGCTGGCGGCCGGCTCTCGTGAGCCGGCACGCAGGTCGGTTGTCGATACGACGCGCAACGTTGGGCCGACGTTGGCAACGACGGCGGCTTTCATCGGGGTCATCTCGACATCCTCAAGACATGTACTTGCCGCCGTTGATCGACAGCGTGATGCCGTTGATGAAGGCCGACTCGTCGGCGACCAGAAAGACGACGCCTCGCGCAATCTCCGTAGCCGTCGCAAGACGACCTGCCGGAACGCTCGTCAAGATGCGTTCCATCACGTCGGGGGGCAAAGCGCTCACCATTGCGGTGTCGGTGTAGCCCGGCGCAATCGCGTTGACGGTGATGTTGCGCGTGGCGCCTTCGAGCGCCAGCGACTTGGTGAAGCCGATCATTCCGGCCTTCGCCGCCGCGTAGTTGGTTTGCCCCGCCTGACCCGACAAGGCGTTGACCGAACTGATGTTCACGACACGGCCGAAGCGGCGCTCGCGCATCCCGTCGATCGCGGCGCGGCACATGTTGAAGCAGCCGGTCAGGTCGACATCGATCACCTCACGCCATTGCGTTGCGGTCATCTTGTGAAGCATCACATCGCGTGTAATCCCGGCGTTGTTGACGAGTATGTCCACCGGCCCGAGCGCCGCCTCGACCCGCGCGACGCCGGCTTGGCATGCGTCCAGGTCGGCGACGTTCCAGGCGAACACAGGAATGCCGGTGCGGGTGGCAAAGGCGTCGGCTGCGACGTGCCGGTCGGCATAGTTCGCGGCGACGCGGTAGCCGCACGCCAGGAGCGCTTCGGAAATGGCGCCGCCGATGCCGGACGTACCGCCGCTGACCAGCGCCACACGGGGCTTGACCAGGAGATCGTTCATGACCGAGCCTTTTGACGAATGGGACACATGGACGCGACGTCGCTTCAACCGGGAGCACTGACGATAAGGACGACGCTTGCCTGCGACCTTGATCGCCATCAAGCCAAGTGCCTGCGACTTTGCGGCACGATCATCCGCATCGCCGATGGCAGGTGCATTGCTAAGGGGGGTGGGAGTACAGCGCCTCGATCTGCGCATTGAAGTGCGCGGCCAGGTTGTTGCGCTTGATCTTCAGCGTGGGTGTCATCAAGGCGTTCTCCGTCGTCCAGGCTTCCAGCGTCAACCAAACGGCCCGCGGCTGCGCATACTGAGCGAAGCCACGCGTCAGCGACCTAATTCTCTTCAACGCGGCTTCGCGTGCGCTGCTTTGCTGCAGACTCGCAGCAGCAGATGGGTCGAATTGCAGGGTTCCGGCAAGCTGATTCCACAGGGCAGGGTTTAACACCACGATGCAGGCGATGAAGGGCCGGTTGTCACCGAACACATAGGCCATTTCGAACAGCGGATCGGCAGTGATCGCCAGTTCCAGATCCGCCGGTGCAATCTTCTCGCCTGTCGACGTGACGATGATCTCTTTCAGGCGGCCCAGGATGCGGATGCGTCCACCTTCGATCGCCGCCTGGTCGCCGGTTCGGAGCCATCCGTCGATGAAGGCGCGCCGGGTGTCTTCATCGCGTTTCCAGTAGCCGCGCATCACGTTGGCCCCCCGCACGAGCAACTCGAGGTTGTCGCCGATGCGCACCTCCACGCCGCGCAGGGGTCGACCCACGGTGGCGGGGTCGTTGTCGTCCGGTGCGTTGGCTGCCACGACGGGAGAGGTTGCCGTCATGCCGTAGCCCTGAACGATCGGCAGACCCAGGCCGAGAAAACAGTGCGCGATGGCTTGTGACAATGGCGCCCCGCCGCTGACGGCCACGCGCAACCAACCGCCGAATTGCGCGAGCAACGGCCGCGCGACAAGAGGCTCCAGGAACAGCCAGGCGAGTTCATCCAGAACCTTCGACGCGCTCCCGTCCGCGGGCAGGCCTTGTCGACGGCAGAACCGCCGCCAGCCGATGGCCTCGGCGCACTCGAACAATCGCGACTTCAGCCGCGAGCCTGCAAGCATCGCCTGAAGCCTGCCGTGAACGCGCTCGTAGATTCGCGGCACCGATATCAGAATCGTCGGGCGCACCGTCTTCAGGTCTTCCGCCAGTTGCGCCACCGAGCGCGCATAGGCCACGCAACAACCTGCGGCGATCGGCAGGTAGTAGCCCGCCGTGTGCTCGAACGTGTGCGACAAGGGCAGGAACGACAAGAACAGATCGGACTGCAGAGGCGCCACGCGGGCCAGCGTGGCACCGACATTCGACATCACATTCGCGTGCGTGAGCATGACGCCCTTGGGCTTGCCGGTGGTGCCTGATGTATAGACCAGCGCGGCGAGTTCGTCCGCGGTGGGCGGGTGTTGGGGTGCCGCGCGCGCCAAGCGTGCATCGTCTGCAGATGCAAGCCATTCATTCAATGACTTGAGCGCAAGCGCGTGGCCGGCTTGTGTCGCCCCGATCGGTTGTTCCGCGACCACCACTTGACGCAGCGCCGGCAACGCGAGACCGAGCGAAGCGATGGCCTGCCATTGCGCCTCGGAGCTTGCGACCAGCAGGGCAGCGTCGCTGTCGCCCAGGATGTAGGCGATGCTTTCCGGGTTGTCGAGGGCATGCAGCGGCACTTGCACGCAGGCCAACGCCAGCGCCGCC